>CAZYHL010000119.1:0-5892 GCA_964646795.1 uncultured Syntrophomonadaceae bacterium | reverse complement strand
GTTGCGTCAAGGGTTTTGATGGCTCCCTGGGCAAAGTAGGCGGCACTTTGGACGGCAAAGATTGTCGGCAGCTCGACAACTAGGTCGGCCCCCGACCTGAGGGCCATTTCTGCTCTGGCCCACTTGTTGAAAATCGCCGGTTCACCTCTTTGTACCCAGTTGCCGCTCATGACGCAGAGGAACAAGGAGTCCGGCCGGGATTTAGCGGCTTCCTTCAAATGGTGGAGATGTCCGTTATGAAAGGGGTTGTATTCAACTATCAAGCCGGTTACTTCCATGTCAGCCTCCGATGCTTTAATTTCAACTTGAGCAATTATTTTATATTATACTATAGGGATGGAATGAAAAAAAGGGCGCCAACGGCTGCGCCCGTAAATTCTTGACAAAGGTGGTAAGTATCTATATAATATTTTTTAGCTGCTTGAGAGGTGAAATAATGTACTTAAAAGTGGCCGAAATTAAAAAAGAACCAGGCATTCCCAAGTATTTTTGTTTTGAAGCGGCTCCAGATAAGTTGCCGCTGGATGAAGTAACTGTTAGGGAACCTATAGCAGCCAGCCTCGAGCTAACTTACCTGGGAGAAGAAAAGGGTTTAGTTATTGAGGGCAAGCTAAAAGCCCGGTTGACACTTTGTTGCAGTCGCTGCCTGAAACGCTACGGGTTTGATTTTGAAGCTGCTTTCACTGAAGAAATCAGCAGCCGGGAAATGCGGGATGACCCGGTATTCGTTGGGGATTCCCTTGATTTAAGCCAATTGGTTAGAGAAAGGCTTTTAGTGTCTCTTCCTCAGAAATTTATTTGTCGCGAGGATTGTGCCGGCCTCTGTCCACGCTGCGGCCAGGATTTGAATGAAAAGGTTTGCCGATGCGAAGGCGAAGAGTTGGATCCCAGGTTGGAAGTTCTAAAAGAACTATTGGAAGAGTAGATATATAGGAGGTGTAATTATGGCAGTACCAAAGAGAAGAACTTCAAAAGCCCGTCGGGATAAGCGGCGGACACATTGGAAACTGACAATTCCCGGTTTGGTTGAATGTCCCCAGTGCCACGAATTAAAACTGCCGCATCGAGTTTGCCTGAACTGCGGTTTTTACAAAGGTAAAGAAGTGATGGATGTTAAGTAGGGTATGCCTTATACTATGCAGACATAAGATTCTCCTGTTGGAAAGAAAAACTTATCCGACAGGAGGGTTTTTGTTATAGGGGACATTTGACAGGGGAAATATTTGGGAGGGATAAATGTGATCCGGATTGCTGTTGATGCTATGGGGGGCGATCATGCCCCGGCGGAGATTATTAAAGGAACGGTTATGGCTTTGCAGGCAGAAAAAGAATTGCATGCCAGCCTTGTAGGCCGGGAAAAAATGCTTATCGAGCAGCTAGAGGCATATGAATATCCTTCTGACAGGCTGGCTGTTGTCCCTGCGGCAGAAGTAATCGGGAATGATGAACCGCCTGCCTTGGCTTTGCGCCGGAAGAAAGATGCTTCCATGCTGAAGGCTATCTCCCTGGTGAAGGAAAAGCAGGCGCAGGTTGTCATCAGCGCCGGGAATACCGGCGCTTTGATGGCCGGAGCGCTGTTAACCTTAGGAAGGATCAAGGGCATAGACCGCCCGGCCCTAGCCATAACCTTACCCTCTGCTCATGGGGGGACCGTGGTGTTGGACGTGGGAGCCAATATGGATGCCAGCGTGGAAAATCTCAGGCATTATGCGCTCCTTGGCAAAGTATATGCGGAAAAGGTTTTAGGCAAAGATAATGTCAGGATAGGGCTCTTAAATATCGGCGCCGAACCCGGGAAGGGGAATGAATTAGTTAAAAAAGCTTATCTGGAATTAGAAAAGGAGTCCGGATTTATCGGCAATGTTGAGGCTAGAGACCTGCTTCAGGGCCCGGCTGATGTGGTGGTTTGTGACGGATTTGCCGGAAACATCCTCTTGAAAACCCTGGAAGGGACTGCCGCGGAGATATTTACTTTCTTAAAACAAGAGATAAATAGAAACTGGCGAGGCAAGGCGGGGGGCTTCCTCCTGGTACCGGCCTTTAAACAACTGAAAAAACGTTTGGATTATGCGGAATACGGTGGGTCGCCCCTTTTGGGAATTAACGGATTAGTTATCAAGGCCCATGGTTCTTCAAAGGCGAAGTCTATCAAAAGTACAATTCTGAACCAGGCCTGCCCTTTTGTCCGCCAGGGGTGTATAGAAAAGATAAACAACCTGTTCGAAGCGGACCGGACTTCTTGAGAAGGAGCTGAAAGGATTGGCGTTAGGAGTAAAAATAGCTTCAATGGGTACATTACTCCCCGAGGCTGTTTTGAGTAATGCGGAGCTTGAAAAATTAGTCGATACAAGCGATGAATGGATAACAAGCAGGACTGGAATAAAGGAACGGCGGATTGCGCCTCTTGGTGTAGGCGCTTCCCATTATGCCCTAGGGGCAGCCCGGGAAGCCTTAACAAGGGCGGAGGTAAGGCCGGAGGAAGTAGACTTAATTATTGTTGCGACGGTAACGCCCGATTGCCCTATGCCTGCTACTGCCTGTCTGGTCCAGGCACGGCTTGGAGCCGGCCGGGCGGCTGCCTTCGATTTAAACGCAGCTTGCAGCGGTTTCATTTATGCTTTAAGTATTGGCTCCCAGTTTATAAAAGGCGGGGTTTATAACAATATTCTTGTTATCGGAGTGGATATTCTCTCCCGTTTGCTTGACTGGCAGGACAGGTCAACCTGTGTTCTTTTCGGTGACGGAGCAGGGGCTGTTTTACTGCAGCCTGCACCGGAAGGAGCAGGGGTGCTGGCAGCTTATTTGGGCTCCGACGGCAATAATGCGGGTTGTTTAAAGGTGGAGGCGGGCGGGAGCCTGCTGCCGGCTTCTCGAGAAACGCTGGCAAAAGGGCAGCATTACCTGAAGATGGAGGGTAATGAAATATTTAAGAATGCCGTAAAAGAAATGGAGAAATCCATGCTGACAGCTTTGGCGCAATGCAGCCTTGCTCCCGAAGATATATCTTATCTCGTTCCTCACCAGGCAAATTACCGGATTATTGCTGCCATCAGAAAAAGGTTGGGACTTACGGAAAAACAGGTTGTTGTTAACATAAACAGGTATGGCAATATGTCTGCCGCCTCGATTCCTGTTGCCATGGAAGAAGCGGCCCGGGAAGGGAGGTTTAAGAAAGGCGACATAATCGGTTTGTCCGCTTTCGGCGCAGGGTTGACATGGGGGGCTGCGGTGCTGCGCTGGTAGCAAAGTCAAGGAGGTTGGAAGAATGGTATGGAAAAATCCTGTTTGCGAACTTTTAAATATTAATTATCCGATCTTACAGGGCGGCATGGCCTGGGTGGCCACGGGCGAATTGGCGGCGGCTGTTTCGGAGGCCGGCGGACTTGGGATAATCGGAGCGGGCAACGCTCCTCCCGCCATCGTGGCTCAGGAAATCAAAAAGGTAAGAACCCTTACGAATAAACCTTTCGGTGTAAACGTGATGCTGCTTTCCCCTTTTGCGGCAGAAGTAATGGCTTTAATTTTAAGAGAGGAAGTGCCTGTCGTTACGACAGGAGCCGGCAATCCGGGCAAGTACCTGCCTGATTTGAAAAAAAAGGGGATTAAGGTGATTCCTGTTGTTTCCTCCGTAGCACTGGCGAAGCGGCTGGAAAAGCAAGGAGTTGACGCGCTAATTGCCGAGGGGAATGAAGCAGGCGGGCATATAGGTGAATTGACAACAATGGTGCTGGTTCCCCAGATTGTTGATGCCGTCGCCCTGCCTGTTATTGCTGCAGGAGGGATAGCCGATGCCCGGGGTTTTGCTGCCGCATTGCTTTTGGGGGCCCAAGGCGTACAGCTGGGGACAAGGTTTGTTTGCGCCGGGGAATGTACGGCTCACGAAAACTATAAACAAGCGATTATCGCCGCCCAAGACAGGGATACCGTTGTTACCGGCCGTTCGACGGGGCATCCGGTCAGGGTAATCAGAAACAAACTGACCCGGGAGTATGAAGCCAAGGAAAAAGAAGGTGCGTCAATAAAAGAACTCGAAAAACTAGGCGAGGGCAAGCTGGCGGCCGCGGTAATCAGGGGAGATACCGCTCACGGTTCCGTTATGGCGGGACAGGCGGCAGGATTGGTTACCAAAATCGCAACAGCGGCCTCTATTATTAAAGAACTGGTAGAAGGTGCAGAGATGCTGCTCGGCAGAAAGGTGGTTCAATAGATGAACAAACTTGCTTTTATTTTCCCCGGCCAGGGTTCCCAGTATATCGGGATGGGCAAAGAGCTGTCCGAAACATATCCTGAAGCCAGAAGAGTGTTTCTTATGGCTGATGAAATTCTCAAGCTGAATTTAAGCTCGTTAATATTTTTTGGCAATCCGGAAATTCTGCAAAGAACGGAAATAACCCAGCCGGCTATTCTTGCCACCAGCATTGCCTGCTTGGCTGTCTTGGAGAAATATCGCATCAGGCCTGAGGCGGTTGCGGGTTTGAGTCTGGGAGAATATGCCGCTCTGGTGGCTGCGGGCTGTCTCAGTTTTGAAGACGCCCTGCCTTTGGTTCAAAAAAGAGGTGTCTACATGCAGCAAGCCGTAGCCCGGGGAAAAGGTGCCATGACGGCTATTATAGGACTTAAACGGAATATGATCAAAGAGATATGCAGCAAAGGCCGAGCTTATGGCATCGTTGAACCGGCTAATTTTAATTCCCCGAACCAAGTGGTAATTTCAGGTGAAAAGCTCGCCGTGGAAAAAACGGCCGCTTTATGCAAAAATGCAGGAGCTAAATATATTATTCCCTTAAAGGTCAGCGCTCCCTTTCACTGCAGCATGCTGGCCTGTGTTGAGGGGCAGCTGGCCAAAGAGCTGGGCAGGATCAGGCTCAATACTGCCAAAATACCTGTGCTGGCCAACGTAAGCGGCAGCTATATCCATCAACCGCCGGAGATACGTAAGGCTTTAATCAAGCAGGTCAGCAGCCCTATCCTTTGGGAAGATACGATTCAAAGGCTGCTCCTGGACGGAATTGATACTTTTTTTGAGGTAGGGCCGGGAAAAGTTCTCACCGGCTTGATTAAACAGTTTGACGACAATGCCGTTGCCTTCCCCGTAGGGGGAAAGGAGGGTATGGCGGCAGGCCTGGCCTATTTAGAGGGGGTTTACGGCAATGCTGTTGAAAGGTAAGGTTGCCGTGGTCACAGGTGGCTCCAGAGGCATCGGCAGGGCTATTGTCCTGGGTCTGGCTGCGGAAGGAGCGCAGGTAGTAATAAGTTACAGCCATAATGATGAAGCCGCCCGGGAAACATTGAATGCGGTTAGGGCTATGGGAGGAAATGGATTAACGGTAAAGGGGGACGTGCAAAAAGCTGGGGACTGCAAATCCTTAGCTGAATTGACTCTTGCCAATTTTAATAGAATTGATATACTTGTTAATAATGCCGGGATTACCAGAGATAATATTTTGGCGCGGATGAAAGAAGCTGAATGGGAGGCTGTTATCGGTACCAATCTAACCGGCGCTTATAATTGTACCCAGGCTTTTATCAAGCCTCTTCTGAAACAAAAAGCGGGCGGAAGAATAATAAATATAGCTTCTGTTGTTGGGTTGACGGGAGCGGCGGGACAGGTTAATTATGCCGCCGCCAAGGCCGGGCTGATTGGTTTTACCAAAGCCCTTGCCAGGGAACTGGCGGGCAGGGATATTACGGTCAATGCCGTTGCTCCGGGTTTTGTCCAAACCGGGATGACTGACAGGCTTTCGGAAAAACAAAAAGCAAGCATTCTGGCCCAAATTCCCCTCGGCAGGGTTGCTTTACCCGAGGAAATCGCCGCCGTCGTTACTTTCCTGGCAACAAAAGGAGAGTATATCACCGGACAGGTAATAAATATAAACGGAGGACTTTATATTT
>CAZYHL010000118.1:3116-5906 GCA_964646795.1 uncultured Syntrophomonadaceae bacterium | reverse complement strand
GAAGACAGTGAAATGTCCTTAAGAGGGAGCAGCCAGGAGGTTGCGGAAAAAATTAAGGAGGAAATCCAGGCAAAGGTTGAAATAGCCGGCCTGGAAGTAATGGAGGCAAGAATAACCCATTTGGCCTATGCACCGGAAATTGCCGCCGCCATGCTGCAGAGGCAGCAGGCTTCAGCTATCATCGATGCCAGGCAGATGATAGTGGAAGGGGCAGTCGGAATGGTTGAGATGGCCCTGGCAAAATTGAACGAAAACGATATTGTTCAGCTTGATGAAGAGCGGAAAGCATCAATGGTCAGCAACTTGCTTGTTGTCCTCTGCGGCAACCGGGATGTCCAGCCGGTAGTCAACAGCGGCACAATTTATTAATGTATAGGACATAATAAATGGCAGATAACAACAAAGGCAAAAAGTTGCTGCTTCGTTTATCACCATCCCTCTGGCGGGATATAGCGGCCTGGGCAGAAGACGATTTCCGCTCCATCAACGGGCAAATAGAATACCTTTTAAGTGAGTGTATCAAACAAAGAAAGAAGAGGCGGGAGAAGGAATAATCTTTAGGCTGCCGGTATATAACCGGCAGTATTTTTTTACCCGAAGAGAATAAAAGCTTATTTTAATTTGCTATTGGCGAATAAAGAAAAAATATGTAACTAGTTTACTGGCAAAAATTATGAATACTAGCAGGAAATTGATGAAAAGCGGTGAATAAAAAAACGACAAATGCCCCGGTAATAATGAGGAGGAAGGCCAGAAAATGAAAGAGGAAAAGGAACTAAACCCGTGCCAGGAGGTCAAACAACTAAAGCTGAACAAGAAAAAAGATAAATATGACGGGATCCTGAGGACGAATGAAGAATTTGAACTGCTGCTGAACGGCATGTCCGACCTGGCAATTCTCACCCAGGTTTACAGAAAGTCATTATTTAAAATCATTCAAATTAACAAACCTTTCCTGACTATGCTGGGGTTAAGTGAAACAAAAAGTAATGCTGCCGCCCAATTTTTTGCTGAAAAGAATCTGCGGCAGAAAGTTGACTTGTGGAAGCTGAAGGCGGCGGAAGCCGTCAGGGAGAGTATAGATATTCATTATGAAGAGCATTTCCGCAATGAATATTATGACTTGAAACTGATTCCGATAATATCCAGGCAGGGGATATGCACCCATATAATTACAATAGGCAGAAACATTTCGGATAAGAAAAAAGTCGAAGAGTACAGACTGCAAATGGAAAAACTGGAATCTATCGGATTGCTGGCGGGTGGGATAGCCCATGACTTCAACAATATTTTAACCGTAACTATGGGCAATATATCTCTGGCCAGGTACAAACTGTGCTTAACGGAGAGTGAAAATACTAATGAGGTTATCCAATTGCTGGTTGAAGCGGAAAAAGGAGCGAAGCAGGCAAAGAAGATTACCCAGCAATTATTAACCTTTGCCAAGGGCGGGGCGCCGATTTTAAAAACCTGTTCAATCAGGGAAGTATTGATGGAGATGGCCGCCTTTTCTTTGCGGGGCTCAAACAGCGATTACAGGTTTACTATTGCCGATGATTTATCTCCTGTCGAGATCGATGTAGGCCAAATCTCCCAGGTTTTAAATAATATTATCATTAACGCTAGTCAAGCCATGCCCACAGGCGGCACTGTTCTTATAAGCGCCGAAAATGTATTTTCACAGCCGGGGAATCTTCTTGCGGCAGCCACCGAAAGATTTGTGAAGATATCAATAAGTGACCATGGCATCGGTATCCCTGAAGAATATTTGAGTAAAATTTTTGACCCTTATTTTACCACAAAGCAAAAAGGGAGCGGGTTAGGCCTGGCAACAAGTTATTCCATTATCAGCAAGCATGGGGGTACGATAACGGTAGAATCTGATATCGGGGTCGGGAGCACCTTCAATATCTACTTAAAAGCTGCGGTCAAAAAAGAAGAGGCGATGGTGACCCGTAAAAAAACCGAATCCCGCAAAAGCGGCAGAATTCTGGTTATGGATGATAACGATATGCTAAGAGACTTCCTCGAGGAGGCTTTAGATGCCCTGGGCTACGAAGTGTCCTGCGCCAAAGACGGTCAGGAGGCTATTGAAATGATTCAAAACAGGCCTGCCGTCTTTGATGCGGCAATCCTTGATTTAACGGTACCAGGAAATATGGGGGGCAAAGAGGCCATCAGGGAAATCAGGAAATTCGCTCCGAATTTAAAAGCGGTTGTCAGCAGCGGCTATAACAATGATCCGGTAATAGCGGATTATAAAAATTATGGCTTTGATGATTTTATCATTAAACCTTTTAATGTCGAAGAGTTAAAACAGGTTTTAAGGAAGGTGATGTATTGAATTAAGGCTCTGCCAATTGTTCCTATTAATTTAGTGTAAAAAGGTGCTAGATATTTGTAGGATTTCAGCATAATACGTAGAATTGTGTTATGACGTTAATATTATTGGAGCAGTAGTCGTTAGACTATTTAAATTCTAAGGAGGAGGCAAATGTTTCACGATTTAATAAGTTTGTTTTTTATCCCCGGCGATGTTGTCCTGCGTATTTTTTTATCTTTGTCGCTAGCGATTATTTTAGGTTTTGTGGTTGCCATGCTTTACAGGAACACCCACCGGGGCTTAAATTACGAGCATTCTTTCTTATCAACCCTTGTGCTTATATCTCCCATCGTTACCATGATTATGCTTTTTATACGGGGAGACCTTGTGCTGTCTCTGGGGCTTGTGGGTTCTTTGTCCATTATTCGTTTTCGTACTCCCATCAAGGATACCCGTGATATGGTGTA
>CAZYHL010000118.1:0-3016 GCA_964646795.1 uncultured Syntrophomonadaceae bacterium | reverse complement strand
GAAGGTGTTACCAGGGTATCGCTGCTGGCTCCGCAGTTAGCCTTACCTATGTAGAAGGTGCTTAAGAATATTTTCTGCCGGGGGTGCCGTGTTGCTGTCCATATTTAAGCCACACCAAAATATTTATAACTGGCGTTTTGAACTTAAATATCACATTCCTTTTCAGCAGTACCTTGCCATAAGGAACGCCCTAGTTCCGTACATGAAGCAAGATGAGTACACCCAGCCTTCAGGCAGATATATTGTTCGCAGCCTTTACTACGACTCGGATGATTATCAGGCTTATTATGAAAAAATAGGAGGAGACTACGGCCGCATCAAATTACGAATCCGTTCTTATAGCGACAAGGCAAGTGAGGCGGGGCTTCTCAAAGTGGAGTTAAAAACAAAGTTCGGAACATCCATGGAGAAATACAGCACTTTTGTTACCCGGGAAGATTATGAGTATTTCCTAGCTAAAAACCATTGGCCAAAGACAAGTGATCAGGTCCTGATGGAATTCGAACGCCTGTACCACCTGCGGGCGTTAAAGCCGAAGGTGCTGCTGGACTACCGCCGGGAAGGGTATAACTGCCGCGATGGCAGCAGTTTGCGTTTAACTTTTGACCATCAGGTGAAAAGCGCCAGTTCTTCCTCACTTTTTCCAGATCCTGTTTTTTTTCGTAACCATTATGGTCATTCTACTATTATCCTTGAGATAAAATGCCAGGGCAAACAGCCTGCGTGGCTAGCGGCAATAGTGCGGCAACAGGGGTTGAGGTTTATTGCCAACAGCAAATATGTGCAAGCCATTGAAATATCCAGGCCTGACGTAATCAATTGCACCGCGGGCTATTACTATCCGGAGAAGGTTGTGCCGGGTGTTGATCTGCCTTCTGCCGGCGTAAAAAGAACTCCTAAGGCATCTGTTACCAAATAACTCCAGCAAGGTTGGGGTTATTTAGACTCTGTGCTTACTTTACCAAAGGCCGGCAGGAGATAAATTTGCAGGAATTTTATAATTTAGCGGGAATTGGTTAATCATACTTGAAAAGAAACAAAGAAGGGTAAAAATGAGCCTCCCGTCCCGTCTGGCCAAAATTGCGGCAATTATTCCCACCGGTAAGGTTATTGCAGACATTGGTACTGATCATGCACTGCTTCCATTGTATCTTGTTGAACAAAAAATAGCGCCCCGGGTGATAGCTGTCGAGGCGAAACCGAAGCCCTACCTGCTGGCTGCAAAAAGTATCAGCCAAAGCCCCCACGGTCACCAGGTGGAACTGCGCCGGGGAAACGGTTTTTACGCCTTAAGGGTGGAAGATAGAGTCGAAGCTGTTGTTTTGGCTGGTCTCGGAGATATCACCATCAGGAGTATTTTGCAGCAAGAAGCAAAAGGGAGAGAGAGCATCCGGGATTTTATCCTTCAGCCCATGACCCACGCCGAAGCACTGCGGTGCTGGTTGGCGGAAAACTGTTATCGTTTGACGGCAGAATCCTTAGTCCTGGACAAAGAACGGATTTATGAAATAATGACCGTTCAAAGAGGGACGGAGCAAAACAAGAACCACCCGTATTTCCCTTTCGGTCATCTGTTAATTGAGCAGAAGGAGCCCCTGATGCAAGAACTTATAGCCGATAAAATCAAAAAAACTACTACGGCCTTAGATAACCTGGCAAAGGCAGGGGCGGAACTAGACGAAACCAGACAAAAATTTTTATCCAGGCTGGAAAAGCTTAGAGAGGTGTTAAAGCTTGTCTCTTAAAGTGCACGATGTTATAGGGTATCTGGAAGAAATTGCTCCCGCTTCCCTGGCTTTAAAGTGGGATAACTCCGGCCTGTTGCTTGGCGGGGGAACGGCAACAGTTAACAATTTGCTTGTATGTTTAAATTACAATCTGCAAGTATGCCGGGAAGCGCTGGAAAAAGAAGCGGATCTGGTTATTTCTCATCACCCGCTCTTTCTTAAACCTCTTCAAAGGATTGATACCGATACTACCCTGGGCTTTCTTATCGAAAAGACCCTTCGCCATAAGCTTAACTTGTATACGGCTCATACCAACCTTGATTTAGCCGCTAACGGAGTAAGCAAAGTACTTTTGGAAAAACTAGCATTGGCGGATGCCGGGCCTTTGCAGCCGTACTCAGCAGAGCCGCTGGAAAAACTGGTGGTTTTTGTGCCTGAGAGCCACCTGAAAAAGGTGGAGGAGGCCTTAACCGAAGCGGGCGCAGGCTGGATCGGCGGTTATAGCCATTGTACTTTTCGGGTTACGGGCACGGGCACTTTTTTGCCCCGGGAAGGCACAAAGCCTTTTATTGGTGAAAAGGGCCTGCTGCAGGAGGTAAAGGAAGTGCGCCTGGAAACAATTTTACCTATAAGTTTAAGGGGCATAGTTTTAGAAGCTCTCATAAAAGCCCATCCTTATGAAGAGGTGGCTTATGATATCTATCCGTTAAAGAATGAAGGAAGACCCGCCGGCCTGGGAAGGATCGGATTTTTGCCGTCAGCTATAACCCTTGAGGAACTGACGGAAAGAATAAAGAAGAGTTTAAAGGTAAAGGTAGTCAAAGTTGTGGGGGAAAGAAAGAAGAAAGTGAAAAAAGTGGCTCTTTGCGGCGGCAGCGGCGGCGATTTGCTCGCTTTGGCCAAGCAGGCGGGAGTCGATGTTCTTGTTGCCGGCGATATCAAATATCATCAGGCTGAGGAAGCCGCTTCTCTGGGTCTCGCTGTTATCGATGCAGGGCATGATGCCACGGAAGCTCCGGTTGTGCCGTGGCTGGCATCGTACCTTGAGGAACGCCTGGAAGCTGACGGCCATCGAAACAAAACTTATCAATCTTGTTTGCCAACATCATACTGGGAACACATGTAAGGATAGAGCAGCAAGGCTGACTATCCTTATATTTTTGGTAAAACAACAACATAGGAGGGAAACGCGTGAAAGAAGAGCTGCGAAAAATTTATGAACTCCAGAACGTGGAAAAAGAGATTAATTTGCTCTTTAAAAAAATCAAGACTCACCCTGTCATCGCCCG
>CAZYHL010000117.1:0-5927 GCA_964646795.1 uncultured Syntrophomonadaceae bacterium | reverse complement strand
AATATAGATGGTTTCCAGGTACATTTCCATTGATTCGTTATAATTACTCATAGAATAACACCCCTTTAATTGGGCTGCGTTATAGGGGCAATTAAAGTTTGCTAAGGCTAACTTTAATTTTATTATAATTCCTCTGCGGCAGAATTGTCAATATTTTGTTCTCTAAACCGACAACTACCATATCAAGACAATCTCTTATATCATGGCGGCATCAGAAAAATATTAAGGCCGCGGCAGATAAGTTGCGGCGGTGCAGGAAACAAGCTGATATGAATAAATTACCCATTAGTCCGCATGCAATAACCAGGGTGTTTAGTATATATTATGATGGATTTTTTTGTATTCTAAACTATCGATGCTGTTCGGTTCTTTTTCTTCGTCAGGATACCCTATGGCTATCATGCACTCAACATTATACTGCCTGGGAATATTCAATACTTTTTTGACATATTCTCCGGAGCCGGTGTTACCGGCGGCAAACCGCTCCCTGATCTGAATCCAGCAAGACCCCAGGCCTAAAGTTTCCGCAGCAAGCTGCATGATTATTGAGGCAATTGAACAATCCTCCACCCAAACATCGGACTTGCCGGTATCCGCTATAACTACTATGGCGAGAGGGGCTCCTTTTAAAAATTGTGACCCGTGCTCTCTGGCCGCGGCTAGTGCTGCCAGACGTTCCGGCTCGGTTACCGCAACAAACTCCCAGGCACGGTGATTCCGCGAGGTAGGAGACAATAAAGCGCATTTTAATATATACTCAATTTTTTCTTGTTCAACTTCCAGGGGCTTGAATTTCCTTCTGCTTCTTCTTTTTAATAATAAGTCTAACATACCGCACCTCCATCTTTGATTAATTTTTTAAATAAGGTATTATATTCGTCCTTTAAAGGGAATTTCCTGGCAAAATCAAAAGGGGAAGGCAATATGCCTTGATTAGCCGTAAAAAATGGCATTATGTTAATTATAGGTTACTAAAACGGCTGCTGTTTTACCTATTTTAAGGTGAGGATGCTCTTCTCCGAACAATAGAAAAAAAGGCTCTTATTATCGGTTCTCCTTGTTTTTTTATTTTTTAATTTCGGTTAAACACGGGCCTCAAAACGGAATATTCGCATATGGTGAAAATATTTGTTTCCCCCCTTTACAACATAAATTGCTATGGTATACTATTTAAAACAGTGTTAGCAGTAGGGACAGTCTTTACCGAATATTTTTTGAATTGTTTAAATTATTACACAAATTCTTGATGAACACGGAGATTGTGCCTGAAAGACTGCTTAGCTGTGAAGACTTTGAGAACGGTGATGAAATGAATTCCAGACCGAATACAGCCGGAAAAATAATGAATAATAGTTTCCTAGGGCCGGGCCAACGTAAAAACGGGGCACGGCCTTTTAGGTTGCACTAAGTTTCACAAAGGACACTTTAAAAAACATGTCGCTTATACCGCATTAATAAGTCATAGATAACCAAAACACAGTTGTTATCAGAAAAAAGTAAATTAAGGGAAAGCGGGGATTTGCATGAAGAATGGTCAAAGCGCGTCAGGTTGTTGCTGTAAGACAACCCAGGAAGAAACCAAACAACAGATTAAAGAAATAGCGGCACAGTATAAAGGAAGAAAAGACAGCCTTATTCAGGTTTTGCACATCGCCCAGGAACTTTACGGGTATCTGCCCTTTGAAGTGCAGCAGATAGTTGCCGCAGAACTTGAGATACCAACTTCCACAGTATCAGGAGTAGTCAGCTTTTACTCATACTTCTCTACGCAGCCGCGGGGGAAACACATAATAAGGGTCTGCTTAGGTACCGCCTGCTATGTGCGGGGCGGCAAAAGAATCGTGGAACAGCTAAAAAAGCTTCTTAATGTTAATGTCGGCGACACAACAAAAGACGGTTTGTTTACTTTAAATGTTGCTCGTTGTATCGGCGCCTGCGGCCTGGCGCCGGCGATGGCGATCGACGGTGAAGTCTACAGGCAGGTTAATCCCGATAAACTTGAAACGATACTGGCACGTTACTGTCAAGAAGGACAGGAGGCAGAAGCTGATGGTAAATAAAATAAATTCGGAAAAGCATCTTGGACAAGTAAAAACAGCATATTTAAAAGGAAAAGAACAATTCGAGTATCAGATCCTGGTTTGCGGCGGGGCCGGCTGTGTTTCTTCAAATTGCGGCGAAGTGGAAAAAGCCCTCCGGGCGGCCCTTACCGAACAGGGGCTGGATAGCAAGGTCCAAGTAACGGTAACCGGCTGTATGGGTTTGTGCAGTGTCGGCCCTGTTTTACTGGTTGAGCCGGAAGGTGTTTTCTATGTAAATATGACAGCGGAAAAAGTGGCCGATATAGTGCAAAAACACCTCATAGACAATGGGATTGTGGAGGAATACACTTATTTTGACCCTACCGAAAAAATTCATCTGCATTACTTAAAGGACATTCCCTTTTACAAGGAACAGGTACATATCGCTCTGCGTAATTGCGGGAAAATGCCTTTTTCTTCCCTGGAGGCATATATTGCCCGGGACGGTTATTTTGCGATAGCCAAAGCATTAAACATGGACCGCAAGGATGTTGTTGCAGTACTGAAAGAGTCAGGCCTGAGGGGTCGCGGAGGAGCCGGGTTTCCGACAGGTATTAAATGGGAATCCGGCATGAAGGCTCCGGGCGCAGAAAAATACCTAGTATGCAATGCGGACGAAGGCGATCCTGGTGCCTTTATGGATAGAAGCTTGCTTGAGGGAGACCCTCACAGCATCATTGAAGGTATGCTTATCGGCGGTTATGCTATCGGCGCGAAAAAGGGCTATATTTATGTCCGGGCTGAATATCCCCTGGCAGTCGAAAGAATGACAGAGGCAATGAACCAGGCCAGAGAAGCAGGGCTTTTGGGCAAAGGCATCCTCGGCAGTGAGTCTGATTTTGATATCGAGCTGCGTATCGGAGCCGGGGCTTTTGTTTGCGGCGAGGAAACGGCATTGCTTGCATCTCTTGAAGGCCGCCGCGGCGAACCGTCCCAAAAACCTCCTTTCCCTTTTGAATCGGGCCTATTTACTAAACCCACCATTATAAATAATGTCGAGACGCTTGCCAATGTGGCGCCTATTATTATTAATGGCGCAGAGTGGTATTGCAGCTTTGGAACAGAAAAAAGCAAAGGGACAAAAGTATTTGCTCTGGCAGGTAATATTGTTAATTCCGGCATCATTGAAGTCCCTATGGGAACTGTTTTAGGAGATATCATTTTTAAAATCGGCGGCGGCATAATCGGCAACAAAAAATTTAAAGCTATCCAATCAGGCGGCCCGTCAGGAGGCTGCCTGACAGCGGAACATTTAAACATCCAGGTTGATTATGAATCCTTAGCAAAACTAGGGGCAATCATGGGTTCCGGCGGCTTAATAGTAATGAACGAAGATACTTGCATGGTAGATACCGCCCGCTATTTTATGGATTTTATTAAAGACGAGTCCTGCGGTAAATGCCTGCCCTGCCGCGTTGGCACAAAACGCATGCTGGAAATACTGGAAAAGCTGACGGAAGGCCGGGGGCAGGAAAGTGATCTTGAAATGCTTGAGGAAATAGCGGCCACAATACGTCAGACCGCCATGTGCGGCTTGGGTCAGACGGCTTCCAATCCGGTACTTAGCACCATAAAATATTTCCGGGAAGAGTACGAAACGCATATTCATGACAAACATTGCAACGCCGGTGTCTGTGCCGAACTTTATACGGCTCCCTGCCAGAATGCTTGTCCTGCTTCCGTTAATGTGCCCGGATACATGGCGCTCGTAGCGGCCGGCAGATTGATGGATGCTTATGAGCTCATCAGGCAGGAAAATCCCTTCCCCGCTGTATGCGGCCGTATCTGCACCCATCCCTGCGAAAGCCACTGCCGCCGTGCACAGGTTGATGAGGCCCTGGCCATTTGCAGCATTAAACGTTTTGTCGGGGATTACGCCCTGCGGGATGAATTCAGTATACCAAGAGTTGAGCCGCTGGCAGCAAACGGCAAAAAAGTAGCAGTCATCGGGGCGGGGCCATCGGGATTAACCTGTGCTTATTACCTGGCTCAACTCGGTTATGATGTTACTGTCTATGAACGCGAAGCAATAGCCGGAGGAGTCCTATACTGGGGTATCCCTAAGTTCCGACTACCGAAAGAAGTAGTGTCAAAAGAAATAAACGCAATTAAAGCTGCCGGTGTAAAAATCCGCACTAATACTTATGTCGGCAGGGATATAGACTTTAATGACCTGTATGAGGAGAATGATGCCGTCTACATTGCCATCGGTACGCAAAAATCAAAAATACTGGGAATTCCCGGTGATAACTTTGCCGGTTCCGAAAGCGGCCTGGCTTTCCTCCGGCGTATCGGGCTAAAAAACGATACATCCGTTCCTGACAGATTAGTTGTTGTAGGGGGAGGGAGCACTGCGATGGATGTAGCCCGGACGGCAATCCGCCTGGGAACAAATAAAGTAACCGTTATTTATCGGAGGTCATTAAACGAAATGCCTGCCAGCCCCCAAGAAGTTGTTGAAGCCCAGGAAGAAGGCATTGAAATAACCACTTTAGTATCCCCCCTTGAAATATTCGGGGACGACCAAGGCCATGTTGCCGGGATCAAATGCGTACGGACGGTTCTCGGCGAATTCGGCAGAGACGGGAGAAGAAAAACGAACGCCGTGCCGGACTCCGACTTTATTATTGAGTGTGACGGAGTAGTTGCTGCCGTTAACCAGGAAATAGACAATGAATACACCATAATTCGCTCGGACACAATTAATGGCTCCTATGATATTAACAAATTCACTTCCGAGACATCTCAGGAAGGGGTTTTTGCCGGCGGTGACATCTCTTCTTGGGGGGCAAATACTGTAATCTCCGCTATTGCGGACGGTAAACGCGCCGCCCGTAGCATTGATAAGTACCTGGGAGGAGACGGGGTGTTAAATAAGGGCCGGGATATTGAAATCCCTAACATTTATGATGATGAAGTAGTTGAACACAAGCGATTCCCGGTCAAGACTTTATCACCGGAGGAACGATACGGCAACTTCAAAGAGGTCGAGTGTGGTTTCCATAAATTAGACGCAATGGGCGAAGCGCTGCGCTGCCTGCGTTGTGACAGGAGGTAATAAAATGATTAAGCTGACGATAAACGGGAAAAATGTTACTGCCCCCGAAGGGTTAAGCATCCTTGAAGCAGCAAAATATAATAATATTAATGTGCCTAATTTATGTTACTTGAAGGATGTTAATAAAGTAGGGTCGTGCCGGATTTGCGTTGTGGAAGTGGAAGGACAAAAAAACCTCCAGGCGTCTTGCATGGTGGAAGCAAAGGAAGGTATGGTAATACACACAAACAATAAGCGGGTGCGGGACGCCCGCAAAATTTTGTACCAGCTCTTAATGTCCGATCACCCGAAAGAGTGTCTAAGCTGTGCCAGAAACCAAACCTGTGAATTGCAAGATCTCGGCCATATCCTGGGTATTGAAGAATCCTTAATTGAAGGGGAGCACTCTCCTGCTTTTGTCGATGTTTCTCCTTCGATTACAAGAGATACTTCCAAATGTATTTTGTGCCGCCGCTGTGTTACGGTCTGTGGTGAAATCCAGGGCGTCTCGGCCATTAACCTGCAAAACAGAGGCTTTAATACCACGGTTAGCCCGGCGATGGGACTGCCGCTGAACAATGTGAGCTGTTCCATGTGCGGACAATGTGTCGTCGTTTGTCCCACGGGAGCGTTGCAGGAAACAGACGGAATCTCTAAAGTCTGGGAAGCCCTTTCCGACCCCGGCAAACGGGTTGCTGTCCAAGTGGCTCCGGCTGTGCGGGCTTCGCTGGGCGAGGAGTTTGGCCTGCCCGTTGGCAGCCTGGTAACGGGAAAAATGGCCACGGCGCTGCATGAACTAGGCTTTGATG
>CAZYHL010000116.1:0-5998 GCA_964646795.1 uncultured Syntrophomonadaceae bacterium | reverse complement strand
GGTTCACCCGTTAAGTTAACGACAGGCATTTACGAAGGGAAAGAAGTGGCCTTTTTACCGCGGCACGGCAGCAAACATGGAGTGCCGCCCCATAGGATAAATTACAGAGCTAATATGGCGGCCTTAAAAAAACTTGGCGTTAAAAGAGTTTTTGCAACCGCAGCCGTCGGCTCGCTGAATCGGGATATGAAGCCGGGAGAAGCGGTTCTGCTGGATCAATTCATAGATTTTACCAAGACAAGGATTACCACCTATTACGATGGCGGCGAGGCGGGAGTAGTACATACGGATTTCACTGAGCCCTACTGCGGCGAATTGCGCAGTATTATGCTTACTGCAGCCAGGGAGGAAGGAATCATTCTTCACGAAAAAGGTACGTATATCTGCACGGAGGGCCCCAGGTTTGAAACTCCGGCCGAGATAAAACTTTTCAGTTCCTGGGGTGCTGACCTGGTAGGCATGACCAATGTACCTGAGGTTACCTTGGCCAGAGAACTGGGATTATGTTACTGTACCATAGCGTTGGTGACTAATTTTGCGGCCGGAATGGCGGGTAATATATTAACTCACCAAGAAGTGCTCGAAGCAATGGCCAATAATATCATTAATCTGCGTAAGTTACTGGCAAGGGGCATAAGAAATACTGGAGCGGAGGCCACTTGCCGCTGCAGCAGCTTTGGAGCGCCTGTGAGTTTAACCAGGGAATAACGGAGGCAGTATGGAAGAACATATACTTTGGCAAGACAACACCTTAATTTTATTGGATCAGAGAATGCTCCCCCTAAATAAGGAAAGGGTCACGTGCCGGAAGAGCAGGGATGTTGCGGCGGCCATAAAGACAATGGTGGTCAGAGGCGCTCCCGCCATCGGCATAGCTGCGGCTTTCGGCCTGGTTTTAGCGTCCCTAGAGACAGGTCAGGAGGCAGAGCCAAACTTAAGTGCGAGGAAACTTGATCAGATAATTAATGAGGCAGCCCTTGAACTGGAAAAAGCTAGGCCAACGGCCGTTAACTTAGCGTGGGCTATAAGCCGGATGTTGAAAAAGTATCATGCAATAAGAGGGAGGACTGTTACGGAAATTCAGGAGATCTTGCTGGCGGAAGCCAAGGCGATAAAAGAGGAAGACCTTCAAAACAATTATGCTATCGGCAAACATAGTTTAACCTTGTTGAAGCGGGACATGAACGTGCTGACCTATTGCAATGCGGGTGGGTTGGCTACCGGAGGCTACGGTACGGCTTTGGGGGTTATCAGGGCCGGGTTTGATGCCGGAAAAATTAAAAAGGTTTATGCCTGTGAAACTAGACCTTTTTTGCAGGGTTCACGGCTGACAGCTTGGGAACTGGCACAAGACAATATTCCTGTAATCCTTGTCACTGATAACATGGCCGGATACCTTATGTTCCAAGGGCTGATAGACATGATTGTCGTGGGAGCAGACCGGATAACTCTCAACGGGGATGTAATTAATAAAATCGGTACCTATACCCTGGCTGTTCTGGCCGAAAAGCACGGAATCCCCTTTTATGCGGCAGCGCCGCTGTCGACCTTTGACTTAAGTGTCGGAGAATTAAACGGCATTGCCATAGAAATAAGGGATGCAAGGGAAATAACCCATATCGGCGATACCAGAATTGCTCCCGAGGGGATTGATATTTATAATCCTGCCTTTGATATAACACCGTCTAAATTAATCGACGCCATAGTGACGGAGCAAGGGGTTATCAGAGAACCCTACCCCAAAAACATCCTGGCGCTGTTTGGAAAGGAAAGCAATTAAATGCTGCTGGAAGAGTACAAGGAAAAAGTGTTAGTGACGGCTAAAAAAATGCTTGAACTGGGGCTGGTTGTTTCTGCTTGGGGAAATGTGAGTGCCAGGCCGGCAGGGCAGGAAATAATGATCATAACCCCCAGCGCGCTTGCCTACGAAAACCTGAGTAATGCGGACATGGCGGTCATGGATTTTCAAGATAGGCTTGTTGACGGTTTTAGAAAACCGTCATCCGAATATTTGCTGCACCGGGAAATCTATCTTCACAGGAAGGACGTCAGCGCCATTGTTCATACCCACAGTACTTTTGCCACCGTTTTTGCCGCGTCCTTAAGACCGATACCTGTATTAGTGGAAGAACTTGCCTGCCTTAACGGCGGCAGGGTCAATGTAGCGGAATATGCCTTGGCCGGCTCCCTGGAATTGGCGGTTAATTGCGTAAAAGCATTGGGTGCCTACAATGCCGTATTACTGGCTAACCATGGACTCGTCGGAGTTGCAGCGACTCCTGAAAATGCTTTGCAGGTTTGCCATACGGCTGAAAGGGCCGCTTGCATTGCCGCATATGCTTTAAGCCTGGGCGAGGTAAAGGAGTTAAAAGAAAACGAGATAAAAACGCTGCGGGAATCGTACCTGAGAAGGATGGAACAGGTAGAAAAGGGGAGTTGAAATTGAAGAAGCAGCTGCTTATTCAAAACGGCACGCTAATTGTTTTCAATCATGAAAAAGAAAAATTTGAGTCCAGAAAGAATGCATCTCTGCTTATTGAGGGAAAAGTAATTAAAGCAATATACCGCAGTGGCGAGATTGATAAGACTTATAAGAATAGCGACGGCATAAACATAATTGACGCCAAGGGTAAATTGGTTTTCCCCGGATTAATAAACGGGCATACCCATGCGGCCATGACTTTGTTTCGCAGCTATGCCGATGATTTACCCTTGAACGACTGGCTGGAAAAAAAAATTTGGCCGCTGGAAAGCAGATTGTCTTCCGAAGATGTTTATTGGGGAACCCTATTAGCTATTGTGGAAATGCTGAGAAACGGCGTTACTACTTTTTGTGATATGTATTTCTTTATGGAAGAAGTGGCAAAGGCGGTAGAAGAAAGCGGGATGCGCGGGATTCTCTGCCAAGGGCTGATCGGCTCCAATGATACTGACAGAAGGGCTTTGAAAGCAAGTGAAGCTTTCTATAGCGGTTGGAACAATAAGGCTGAAGGCAGGATAAAAGTGACTTTTGGGCCTCATGCCCCTTATACCTGCCCCCTTGACTATCTGCGGGAAGTTATCGAAATAAGCGCTAAGTTAAAGGCGCCGCTGCATACGCACCTTGCTGAAACACCAGGGGAGGTCGATTATTGCTTAAAAAACTTCAACATGCACCCCGTTGAATTGATGGATTCAATCGGTTTATTCGAACGGCCTACCCTGGCCGCCCATTGCGTCCACTTAACGGAAAAAGAAATGGAGATAATGGCGGAAAAAGGAGTTATAGCCGTAATTAATACCGGCAGCAATTTAAAACTGGCCAGCGGTATCCCGGCTTTGCCAGAATTAATTAAAGCAGGAGTGTCTTTGGCCTTGGGGACGGACGGTGCCGCCAGCAATAATAATTTAAACCTGCTGGAAGAAATAAGGTTAAACGCATTGATTTATAAAGGGATAAGAAAGGATCCTCTTCTCATCACAGCCGATAAGGCCCTTGAACTGGGCACAGTTGCGGCCGGAAAGGTTGTTTTTGGTGAAAAAGTGGGTTCTTTGGAAACAGGTTTCCTTGCGGATATAGTTATTATGGATTACGAGGACGTACCTGCATTGGTTCCCGGCCACAATCCTATAGCCGACTTGGTTTACAGTGCCAGTCAACCAAAAGTGTCAACGATCATCATAAACGGAAATGTCGTTTTTGACGGCGGTAAATGCCGTTATGTCGATGAGGAAAAGGTACTTTGGGAAGCCAAAAGCAGAGCTTTCAAGCTGGTAGGAATAGATTAAAGCGGTACAAAAAAGGAGGCTGCTGGCATGCGTGTTCTCTTAACGAATGATGATGGGATTTATGCAGAGGGCATTCAAATACTTGAAGAATATATAAGTAAGGAGCATGAGGTCTTCCTGGTGGCTCCTAACCATGAGCAAAGTGCTACCGGTCATGCGATTACCATGCACCGGCCATTAAGAGCTGAGAAAATTGAACGATTTTTTAAAAATGCCGCCGGAGCCTGGGCTGTAAACGGAACCCCATCCGACTGTGTTAAGCTTGCTGTCGAAGCCCTGATCAAAGAGAACCCGCCTGATCTGGTGATATCCGGGATAAACAGAGGGTACAATCTTGGCACGGATGTGCTTTATTCGGGTACAGTATCGGCAGCTGTTGAAGCTGTTATCCTGGACCTTCCAGCCATAGCAGTTTCTGTTGAAAACAGCGATACCCGCCTTGACTATGATCAGGCAGCTAATTTCATAAATAATCTGGTTAAGACCTTTGAAAAAAAACGGATAGACAACAATACCGTATTAAACATCAATTTGCCGAATGTAGGCGCCAGAGGAGAATTAAAAGGAGTAATGATAACGACCCTGGGGGTGAGGCATTATCAAAACTCTTTTGAAGAAAGAGTTGATCCCAGGGGAAAAGCATACTACTGGCTGGCTGGAGAGCTGGCTAAGAGAGAGAACAAGGAGGAAAGCGATGTCAAAGCCGTAGAAGATGGGTACATATCCATAACACCGCTCAAGTTTGATTTAACAGATATAAAAAGACGGCTGGAGCTGATGTCCTGGAGGATTTCCGTGAACGGCAACGCAGAAGGATAGATAAAGGAAGGAGTGGTGAAAAACTTATACCGGCAGATTCCCGGCATATTATTATTTTTGTATAATATATAATTTATAAAAGCAATGCCGAGGAGGAACCTGATTGCCTATATACAACGTCAGGATAAAAAGAATGCTAGTTTCGGGCTGGGTTATTGCAGCGATATTAGTACTAACACTATCCGGGATTTACACTCTATTCCTGCGAGGGACTCTTAAAACGAAAGATGACAGTCTGCTGGATGAAATTTATCGCTATTTTATCTCTTTGGAAGAATATAATTATAAAACCGTTGAGGAAGGGCCAGGATACAGCTTGACTTTTAAAGGATTATCCCGACAAAATTGTTTAACGGGTGAAATAGTCGGGCATAACCTTCATATCTTATTTCAGAACAATGGTTTTCTGTTTATTAAGGATGGTAACGGGAAATGGGAAAAGGCTGCTGAGTTAGGATTAGATAATCTCAGAGCATTTATAAGGGAGCCGCTGTTTATAATAGGAGGCTTAAAGGATAAAGTACCTCTTATCAGGTTTGCGAATGACAAAGCGTCCGGTGGGGAAAATGTCTATTCTGCCTCAATTGAGGAGCATAAAGACGAACTGGCCAAATATCTTTTTCCTGGCATAGGGACAGATTTAATTAATAGTGTTATATTGTCTGTAGGTATTGAAAACAACAAGGTTAAGGAAATCACCATATTGCTTGAAATGAAGGAAAACGGAGGATCCGAATCACCAAACTTAACCAGGAAAATCATAATCGAAGCTGGTGCTGCCGGGGAAAACAGCAGATTGATACTATAATCTAATCTTGAAGAGGTGGTTTGGTTAATGCACTATACTGATATTCATTGCCATATACTACCATGCATTGATGATGGGCCGTCGTCAAATGAGGGTTCCCTGAAAATGGCACGGGAACTATCTGAAAATGGTTTTAGCCACGTAATAGCCACCCCTCATTACATAGATGATTTTACGCCCGACTACTTCCACAAGGTAGAAAAACAATATAAACTAATGCTTGCCTTGATTAAGCAAAATGATATCCCCTTGAAGCTTTCCTTAGGGGGTGAAGTGATGATTGCTCCCTATCTTCCGGCTCTTGCCGCTAACAACCTGCTGCCTACCCTAAACCGTACTAACTATGTCTTAATAGAAACTTGCTTACATCAGCCTATGCCTTATTATGCTAAAGAAATATTTTTTAACCTGCGCGGGCAGGGACTAAAACCTATCCTGGCTCACCCGGAAAGAATGGCTGTCCTCCAAAAAAATTTCAAAGCATTAGTGGAACTCAACAGCATGGGTGTTTATTTCCAAGTTAACCTTGGCAGTTTCATGGGTTATTTTGGCAGGGCTGCTGCCGGAACCGCCTGGAAATTGATGCAACAAAACATGATTCAA
>CAZYHL010000115.1:0-6133 GCA_964646795.1 uncultured Syntrophomonadaceae bacterium | reverse complement strand
TTGGATAGTGAGCTCGAAGATTTGTTCTACAAAACAATAAATTATCTTGTAAATGCGGAGAAAATTGGCTATCACCGCTATCAAGCCATAAATGGCCTTTTGCCCGAAGTACAAGACCGGTGTGGCTATAGCAATGCTGAACGGGCTGCAAAATCACTTGCGCACATTATGATGGTTCAGTTGGTAAAAAGATTGGAAAGTTCTTTTTACGCTTTTTATAAATCTGTTGGCCGGCAAGTAACTTTTACGGAACGGATGATTGAGATGTTCGAAAAAGGTAAGATTTATATTGCCCCGGATATTAAAATAAATGAATTGATGGATAAAGATTGGTCCGATGAAGATATTGAGGAGTTGATTCTGGAGCTCTCTGCCGAAAATCCACGAAACAATATTTTTTCACCGGATGATTTTGAGCCTGATTTTTTAGATGCTTTAAAAAATGACTTGAAAAACTTCAAGGAGTTGGCTAGCGAGTGGAGGAAAATCGATAGAGATCCTAAGTTTGATACTTTTATTCAGATCCTGAAGAATGAATTAGTTCGGCCTGATATTAATCCTTCAGGAAAGCTGGTCATTTTTTCAGAATCAAAAGAAACTATTACTTACTTGCTTAAAAAACTTAAAAATTTAGGGTATTCAAAAATTCTAATGGTTTCAGCGGAAAACCGTTCAAGAGTTTTCGAAACTATCTTAAGGAACTTTGATGCCAATTTTAATGGTCAACAAGCCAGCGATATTGATTTTCTTCTTACCACCGAAGTCCTTGCAGAAGGAGTAAACCTGCATCGGGCAAATGTTGTAGTGAATTACGATACACCATGGAATGCAACCCGACTTATGCAGCGCCTTGGCAGGGTTAACCGAATCGGAAGCACCTCGGAAGTAATTTATAGTTATTCTTTCTATCCTTCCAGACAAAGTGATGACCTGATTAATCTATACAATAATGCGTATGTAAAATTACAGGGGTTTCATACTGCTTATGGGGAAGATGCAAGAATTTATACCATTGAAGAAGTTCTTGAAAAAGTGAAACTTCACATTGCAGGCACCAAGGAGGAGGAAGATAAGCGGCTTGTTTACCTGCGTTTTATACGTGACTTCAAGGCAAAAAATGAAAAAGAATTTAAACGCATAGCCAAGCTGCCAATGAAAGCCCGAACTGGTCGATCGTTAGGTGCTTCAAAAAAAACCAATATGAAGGGGGGTAGCCTGGTATTTATGAAATCGCCCTATAAACTGGAGTTTTACAAAGTCCAGGCCGGAAAGAAAATTGAGCCCCTGACTTTTATTCAGGCTGCCGAATTATTTGAAGCAAAACATGCTGAACCATCCTTTGACTTACCGGAATACCACCACGATCACATTCAAGTAGCTGAACAGCATTTCGAAAAGGAAATCCTTGCCACTTATGCTGAAACTGTTTCAGGGGGAACCACTGATGCCGGCACCAACCAGGGGAAAAAGTTTCTGCGTGAACGACGGGCTGAAAGCACTGATGAGAAATTCAGGGGAGCAGCTTCCGCACTTATAGAAATGCTAGATGCTGGTACAATATCTATTTTACCCATTGAATTAAAAAAACTTAAATCAAAATTTGATAAGAATCAGCTTACCAAACACCAGGTTGAAAACCTGATTATGACATTGGCAGTGAAATATGCCAATATTGACAAAGAAGATGAAGTTTCAACCGGGGAACTTATTTCTGAGTTGCCCATTGAGGTTACTCAAAAGCCTGAGATTATAATTTCTGAAACCTTTACGCAATTATGACCACAGCCGAACTGAAATCCATTTTTGAAAGTCCTTATAACCGCGCTGAATGGATAAAGGTGCTGCGCGATGTTTTTCAAGTACGAGACATTCACTCAAGCCCTCAGGGATTAACTCTTCCTGAAAATGAATTTAATGCTAACGGCTTGGAGCTAGGATCTTTTGAAACATCAGAAGGCCTAATGGTTGGTTTATACGAGGTTGCAATTAACCCAGAGAAGAAGATTGAAAGGAACAAAGTGGGCCTCCGAAATCTTTTGCGAAAGGTTTATAAAAACGATGTAGATGCCGCCCTGGTTGTTTTCACCCAAGGATCTAAATGGCGTTTTACCTATGTTAGTGAAATTACCGTTTTTAATAAAGAAACCGGGAAACGCGAGAATCGTCAAACTGACCCCAAAAGGTATACTTATGTTCTTGGCCAGCACCAGTTATGCAGGACGCCGGCGGAGCGTTTTGCTGCACTTAAAACCAGTCCTGACCTTTTTGATAATCGGGTTTCGATTAAAGATATTGAGAAAGCATTCTCCGTTGACTTGCTGACCAAGGATTTTTACCGCGAATTGAGCCATTGGTATTTCCTTGCTTTGCAATATGTAAGGTTTCCCGATGATGTTGAGAAAGACCCCGAAATCAGGAATTCAACCAACACAATCCGTTTAATTACACGATTGATCTTCGTTTGGTTTCTGAAGCAGAAGAACCTGGTGCCTGAAATACTATTTGATAAGGACAAGATATGGCCGATCCTTAAACCAGGTTATGAAAGCAAAAGCACTTACTATAAAGCCATATTGCAAAACCTGTTTTTTGCCACCCTTAATCAGGAAATGGGCAAAAGAGGTTTTCGGAAGGGCAAGCAGCATTACAACATTACCAACCTTTTCAGGTATGAGAATCTTTTCCACAATCCTGAAGCTGCCCTTGAGCTGTTTAAGGGCATTCCCTTTCTGAATGGTGGTTTGTTCGAATGCCTTGATAAATCGCACCCAACCGAGAAAACATCCCATGGTGCTGAAAGAATTATTCGCATTGATGGATTCTCCGACCGGGATGATAACCCTGTTCACGTGCCCGATTTTTTGTTCTTTGGCGGAGCTGAAGCGGTAGATCTTAGTATGGTGTATGACGACAGCAGACAAAAAAACCTGAAAATCCGCGGACTGATTGACATTCTCAATAGCTACAATTTTACGGTAGAAGAAAATACCCCACTGGACATTCAGGTGGCTCTCGATCCTGAGTTGCTGGGCAAGGTATTTGAAAACCTGCTGGCAAGCTATAACCCAGAAACCAAAACAACGGCCCGCAAACAAACAGGCTCATTCTATACCCCTCGGGAAATCGTACAGTACATGTTGGATGAGTCTTTGATCGCATACCTGAAACATTATTTGAATAAGGACGATGGTGCTGCCATTGAAAGAAATGAGTCCAGGTTGCGGGAATTGCTCTCCTACTCTGGCAATGGAAACCCATTTAACCTTGAAGAGACCCGATCGCTGATTGAAGCCATTGACCAGGTAAAGGTGCTAGACCCCGCCTGTGGCTCTGGGGCATTCCCCATGGGGGTTTTACAACAACTGGTGCATATTCTGCAAAAGCTGGACCCCGACAATACTGAATGGAAAAAAATTCAGATGGGAAAAGCCCAGGCAGATTTGCAGGAAGCCATTGCCAGAGGTGATACAGAGAATTTTTCGGAGAGCTTAAAAGATATTGCCGAATCCTTTGAAACCAATACGGAGGATTATGGCAGGAAACTATTTTTAATAGAAAACTGCATTTACGGGGTGGATATCCAACCCATTGCCGTTCAGATTGCCAAATTGCGCTTTTTTGTTTCTCTTCTTTGCGAGCAAACCATACAGGAAGAGAAGGAAAATCTGGGCATTAAAGCCTTGCCCAACCTGGAAACCAAGTTTGTGGCAGCCAACACCCTGATTGCCCTTGACAAGCCAGTACTTGCCACAGGAAATATTTTTTTGAGTGATACCCAGACTGAATTCGAGAAACTGAAAAAAGAGCTTAACGAAAACAGGCACAAATACTTTGTGGCAAAACGCAGGGAACAAAAATTAAAATGCCACCTAAAAGACAAGGAAATCAGGGAAAAAATCGCGAAGCTTTTGGTGAATGAAGGCTGGAAAACTGAAATTGCCAAACAGGTTGCTTCCTACGATCCCTATGACCAAAACCAGCATTCCGATTGGTTTGATCCAGAATGGATGTTGGGGGTCAATAAAGGGTTTGATATTATTATTGGCAATCCTCCCTATCTTTCGGCAGTTTCCATGGCAAGAAGTTCAGAACAAAAAAAGTATTTCAAAAACAAGTATCCAGAAGCATCAGGTGCGTATGATATTTACATCCTTTTCTTGTTGGAAGCTATAAATTTGCTTAATCCCAACGGAGTTTATTCTTGGATTATTCCTAATAAATTTTTGATTGCCGATTATGCAAAAAAAACAAAAGAAAAATTATTGAAAAATGGCTTATTATTTTCAATCGATGTATCCACCTTCGACGTGTTTGAAAGTACCAGCGTTTATCCAATAATAATTATAGGTAGGAAGAGTTCAAAATTTAACTTTAAAGAACTTCTTATTGAAAAAGTTGGTGATCTTGAAAGAAAAGAATTCATTGAACCTGTAAAATTAAAAAAACACGCCACTTTCAAAGACTTCGGAATCAAGTTCGCTTCTGGGGCAACCGGATTTGAAGCCCAAAAAATTAAATTACTCATTTCAGAAGAAAGGAAGTTTAATTCAATTCCTTTTATTGTTTCAGGATGTATTGATAGATATTGTTTTTTAAACAGAAATGTAAGATACATGGGTTCTAAATACAAAGAAGCGTTTATTCTTAATTCTTCGGTTATTGCACAATCAAAGTGGGAGTTTTGGAATAATCCGAAAATTGCTATTGCTGGGATGACTCAAGTTGTTGAAAGCGTATTTGTGGAAGAACCATTAGCTTTAGGTGTCGGCGTATACGCAATTTTTGATTTTTCTGGCTTCGATCCATTTTCCCTTACCGCAATTTTAAACAGTAAATATATTACTTATTTTATCAATAATAAATTTAAAGACAAACACTTAGCTGGAGGCTATTTAGCTATTAATAAAACCACACTTGAATCTCTCCCTTTGGTTAAACCAAGTCAACAAATTCAAAAAAGACTTTCGGAGCTTTCCGTAAAAATACACTTAAAAAAGAAGAGTGATTTATTTTTTAATACTGAAATCTGGGAAAAAGAAATTGATAAAATTGTTTTTAGGCTGTATTCCTTGGATTATAATGAAGTCATTGGGTGGTTTCCTGATTTTTCAATATCTGAGAAGGAATATGAAAATATTAATCTAGGGGGTTAAAAATGAATCAATTTCAGTCGATTGTTGTAAAAAACTTTCATGGCATCAAAGAGTTTCAGTAGAATTAAAAAAAAGATTTTTAAGTGATTGATTTTATTTTGCAATTTGGGTTGATAACAAAGGAAATCGCAGAACTATTAAATTACAAATTTGTTCCTGATAGCCCTGGTCAAAAATCCGTGGTCGGAAAGGGCTTGCATTATATTCTGGAACTGCATAACAAGGGCGAGTATAATCAGAGAGATATTGAGCTGGCC
This sequence comes from uncultured Syntrophomonadaceae bacterium, assembly GCA_964646795.1. GTDB lineage: Bacteria > Bacillota > Dethiobacteria > PWVN01 > PWVN01 > CAZYHL01. The sequence continues at coordinate 723 of CAZYHL010000115.1, read as the reverse complement.
AGGGCGAACATGTTTTTAAAGCACCTTAAAGAAGTTAAAGAAAGTCGCCCAGATCTTTTTAAATTCTTTAAAAATGAAATTAAGGGGGTTTTAGCGAATGATAGGTTTTTCGGAATTCGTTTTGAACTCAATATTGCTGCTTCGCTTATCAGGAAAGGAATTTCATTTAACAAGCAAGAGACCCCTGATTTCGTTCTCTCAGAAGAAATGAATAACATAGGCATTGAATGCTCAAGTGTCAGAACCAGGAAGTTTGAAAAAAGACCAGATCTGAATTACAAGGTTTCTGCTCAGCTAAGGGAAAAGAAAAAGCGGAAATATTCCACACAAAATACCCTATTATTTCTTGATGCTACAAACATAGCTCACCAGTTAACCAAAAACAGCATCCAGCTCGACTTTCCCTTGCTCAAAGAGGAAATAAAAAAGAGTAATCAGGAAGGGTTTTTTGATGCCGTTTTGGTTTTCTATTATGTTTTTAATTCTATTTCAAATGGGCTGGAATCAACTTACCTGAGAGTTGACAGTGAATGGATTACAAATTCTTCCAAAAAATTCCTTGATAATTATTATCCTATTTCAAAACATCAAACTTTAAATCCTCGATTTCCCTGGGAGGGGTGATTTTACTTGCCCAAGCCCCGCCATAATCCTTCCAACCACATTTCCCAATTGTTCATATCCTGTTAACAAATTTTCCCGTCAAACCCTTTGAAAAATAAT
>CAZYHL010000114.1:0-6181 GCA_964646795.1 uncultured Syntrophomonadaceae bacterium | reverse complement strand
TATGTCGCCTATCTTGAAGCAGAAACGGAAACGGAAAAAGGAAAGTACCGGAACAAGTTTATCAAGGATGCCCGGGCTCGGGTAAAAGAGACAGCGACTAGGGATTATGTCAATCCGGCAGAGAAAACTTTGGACTATGCCATTATGTTCATTCCCAACGAGCAAGTTTTCGCCTTTATCAATTCCGAAGATAGGGAATTCATGGATTTTACGCTAAAAAACAGGGTTGTGGCTTGTTCTCCCTTGACCCTTTACGGTGTTTTGGCGGTTATCCGCCAAAGTGTGGACAATTTTATCCTGGAAGAAAAAACAGCGAAAATTTTAACGTTAATGGGCACTTTTTATAAGCAGTGGGATGAGTTCATGAACGGGCTGGAAAAAATGGGAAGGCGGCTGGATGATGCCGTGAAGGAATATGGCAAAATGATTAATACCCGCTGTTATCAATTAGAGAAGCCTTTAAGAGAAATAGATAATTTGCGGCGGGAAAAGGAAGAGGAGGTTTCGGCCAATAAGGTTTTTGAGGACGACGGCGCCTAAATTTGCAGTTCTACGATGTCTTTGTCTTCAAGCACATAGTCTTTAGGTACAGCCTGGCCGTCAAATTTGGACGAGCCCCAGACTAGGGCGTTTTTCAGCTTAGCGGGAAAGTCCCTGTGTACGGCAGCGGCAAAGTCCAGCACGGTGCCTCCCTTTTTAATGGTAAAAGGCCGGTCTAGCTCCGGTTCCCGGCCGGGCGGCTTGCTGTAGATACGCACTATCCCGAGCATGTTGAAAATCGCAGCCTTTAGAACGTCCCTGGTTTCAGAGGAAGCTAAAGGGTTTATCCTGATGGCTGGCATGAGCTCCCGGATTATAGCGAGATTATTTAAGCTTTCCGGACTGTCCGCCCTATTTGCGGCGACAAGATAAGGCAAACCGCGTTGAGCTTCTTGCTCCGGCAGAGAAATAATCTTTTTCTCTGCAAGCAACTTAAGCGTTTCGTCCAACTGCTCAAGGCAAGTCTCCGCAGCGGCGTCGATTATAACCAGCAGCGCGTCGGCAGCCTTGAAGGTTCCGAGGAGCCCGGCAGGTACTAACTCCGGCGTAATCGGCGGTGTGTCTACCAGCTGGATCAATATATCTTCATAGGGCATCATGCCGGTTAAAGGAAGGGTGGTGGTGAAGGGGTATTCCGCCACCTTGGGGTTTGCTCTGGTCAGGGTTTTAAGCAGACTGGATTTGCCGACGTTGGGGTAACCGGCCATGACCACCTGCCCAGCGCCTTGTTTCTCCACATGAAAGGGATTGAAGCTGCCTTTATTTTTTTTCTTTTGATTTTCTTTCCTAAAGAGGGAGATCTTTTTTTTGATGTCAGCCTGAAGTTTTTCCGTCCCCTTATGTTTGGGGATCGTGGCGAGCATATCCTTGAGGGCATCAAGTTTTTCCTCCGGAGAAACAGCAAGTTTGTATTTTTCTTCCGCCGCATAATATTGGGGCGTTAAATTTGCCGGCATGTATATATTCCTCCCCTGGGGCATTAGAATAATACACAGACTAATAATCGTCTCATACATCTGCCCGTGCAGGTCAATAATTTGACAAGGCAAGAATACCATAAAAAGCCTGGTTAAGCAACTACATCAGTGTTATTGGCCCGGCAAAAACAAAGGAGAAAAGTAATTATTGAAAGGAAGAAGAACATAGGATATTATTAACCTATCATTCAGCAAATACATAACGGAGGTAGCTTAAGCATGGAATTGCCCGGTTTGAATATAGGAAATTTGAGACCGAAGCTTCCGATTGTGCAAGGCGGCATGGCAATCCGCATCTCAACAGCTCCCCTGGCGGCAGCCGTGGCTGATGCTGGAGGGGTCGGCACTATTGCCGGAACAGGAATGTCCGTGGAGGAACTGGTAGGCGAAATTAGAGAAGCCCGTAAGCTGACAAGGGGAATCATCGGTGTGAACGTCCTTTTTGCCGCCAGAAATTTTGCCGCGCTGGTCAAGACAGCCTTAAAGGAAAAAGTCGATTTTATTGTTTCAGGAGCGGGTTTTTCACGGGATATGTTTGCCTGGGGGAAAGAATTTAACGTTCCGATTTTGCCGATTGTTTCTTCCGTCAGGTTGGCGAAGCTTGCCGAGAAGATGGGCGCGGCTGCCCTTGTGGTGGAGGGTACGGAGGCCGGCGGCCACCTCGGAACCGGAGAACCCCTGGTGAAAATATTGACGGAGATAAGGAGGGCTGTCGGCAGTCCGATTATTGCCGCGGGGGGTATTGCCGACGGGAAAGAGGCCGCCAGGATGCTGGCCTTGGGAGCAGATGGGGTTCAGCTGGCAACCCGCTTTATTGCCAGCGCGGAATGTGCTGTGCCGCAAAATTACAAGGAGATGCACCTGAATGTAGACCCCAGGAACATCGTACTGGTAGAAAGCCCTGTAGGCTTGCCCGGCCGGGCTATCAAGAATAAATTCTCGGAAGATGCAGCCCAGAATCTGAACCCAAACAAGGGAAAATGTAATGGCTGCCTGAAAAATTGTTCTCACAGGTTCTGTATTTTTGCGGCTCTGGAAAGAGCACAGCAGGGAGACACAGAGACGGGCCTGGTTTTTACAGGGGAGAGCGCCACGAGAATCAAGGAAATCAAACCCGTTAAGGAAATCATGGCTGACCTGGCAACGGAGATCGAGACAAAGCGGCTTGTCTGAGCTAGAAAAGCTGACAAGCTTTAAAGGCCTAAATCGTTTTCCAGGGTTTTAAGTTTGTCGTTTAGTTCCCGGGCAAGAGCGGAGAATTTTTCCCGGGATGTTTCTTTTTCACGGGCTGCAAAAAATTTTTCCAGGGTTTGCGCCAGCTTACGGCACTCCGCAAGAGTGTCCTTTATTTTTTCCCTGTTTTCGCCGGGCAGGGTGTTGGAGTTATTGCCTGCAGTGCCGTGGTCACTGTAATCAACTCCGGGGTATTCCGCCTTAGCCATTTTAGTACCCCCTTGGCTTTTTACAGTATTATCTCCAGTGCCCGCCCGATAAATGCATGGCTCCGATTATCTTTCTACGCAGTCGTATTTGCTGCCGAAGACTTTGATTAAAAGCATCCCCGCCACAAAACCGCCGATATGGGCCCACCAGGCCACCGTGACACTTTGCAGGCCGATGGTGGCAATACCGTTAAATAACTGCATGATGAACCAGAAGAGCAGGAAAAAAACAGCTCTGATTTCTGCAAGAGTGATAAAAAAGAAAATCGGGATTATCGTCAGTACCCTGGCGTTGGGGCAGCTGAGGAGGTATGCCCCCAGAACCCCGGCAACGGCGCCGCTGGCCCCGACGATAGGAACGGAACTGGATGGGTCAAATAAAACCTGGATAATTCCGGCGGCTGCGCCGATTAAAAGATAAAAAAGGAGGTAGAAAAGATGACCGAGCCTGTCTTCAATATTGTCACCGAACACCCAAAGATAAAGCATATTGCCGATGAGATGGAACCAGCCGCCATGGAGGAATTGATATGTGACTAGGGGTGAGAGGGCTGCCGGCAGCGACTTTTGAGCCAGGGCGCTGCTAAAAGACACCGGCACTAGGCCGCTAGTGGCAGCTAAATTAAAGGTATCACTTTGATTCAAGGTAACCATCCACAGGAAAACGATGACGTTGATGAGGATTATAGAAATGTTGACCAGAGGAAACCGCCGGGTACGAGGGGAATCTTTTAAAGGAATCACTATATAAACCACCTTTTAGTTTACTTAAGCTTTAGATATTATATTTAACAATTCAGGCTGTATCTATTATATCCTTTTTGGGTGGGATAATAAGGTTTAAAAAAGGACAGCAGCCTTTACAGCCCGGCTGACGGAAGTTATGATAGAAACAGAATTTTTGTTATAATAGCGCAAGAGGGGACGGCGAGAATGGCATTACTAAACATAAGTAACGTTTCCAAAGCCTACGGCGACAAAGTAGTCTTAGAAGGGATTTCCCTGCAAATTGAAAAGGGAGACAAGATCGGCCTGGTAGGATTTAACGGAGTCGGAAAAACCACCCTGCTCAAGATTATGATAGGCTCGGAGGAACCGGATGCAGGGCAAGTTAACCGGATAAAAGACCTTAAGCTGGGATATTTAAGCCAGAAGCCGGAGATTGAGTCAGGAGAGACACTTAACAATTACTTGGCGGAGGCGGTAAAAGATATCCTAACCATGCAAGCAGAACTGAAAAGCCTGGAACAGGAACTAAGCAATCCTGCCGCCAGGAAGGATGAGGACGGTTACGAAAGCCTTTTAAGCAGGTACGGCCGTTTGGCGCACGAATTCGAGCAAAAGGGCGGCTACCTTTTGGATAAAAAGCTCAAAAGTGTAATTGCGGGCATGGGCTTCAAAAATGAGGATATGGAGAGGTCGTTAACTGAATTCAGCGGCGGCGAAAAAACCAGGATTCAGCTGGCCCGCCTGCTGCTCCAAGACCCGGATATCTTGCTTCTGGACGAACCGACCAACCACCTTGACGTAGACACCGTGGAGTGGCTGGAAGGCTACTTGCGGGAATGCCCCTTTGCCGTCCTGGCTGTTTCTCACGACCGTTATTTTTTGGACAGGGTTGTCACCGGCATAGTATCTTTGGAGGCCAATAAGCTGACGCCCTACCGGGGGAATTATTCTGATTTTGCCGCCCAGAAAGAGCAGGCGGAAGCTGCTGCCGCGAAAAGCTATCAGCTTTTCCAAAAAACAGTTGCAAGGGACCTGGATATTATCAGAAGGGCAGGCGGCGACCAGCGCTCCAAGCGACAAGCCCGCAGCCGCGCCAAAAGGCTGGAAAAAATGACAGACATGCCCAAGCCGGTCAAGGAGAAAAATATGTCCCTAAAATTTGGGTTTGCCGGCAGAAGTGGGAACGTTGTAGTTGTCCTGAAAAATGTAGGTAAGGAATATGACGGTGAAAAAATATTCTCAGGAGCAAATCTCGAAATAAGATGGGGAGACAAGGTTGCCTTAATAGGGCCTAATGGCGCCGGTAAAACTACTCTGCTCCGCCTCTTGACGGGAGAGGAGCGGCAGAGCGAGGGAGAAATAAGAATCGGTTCCAATGTCAGAATTGCCTATTTTAACCAGGAGCAGGAACAACTGGATTTAAACAGCACGCCTCTGGAGACGATTATGCTGGATACGGATTTATCCGCCCTAGAAGCCAGAAGTTATCTCGGGCGCTATCTTTTTTCAGGCGATGCCGTTTTTAAGGAAATTAGGAGCTTAAGCGGCGGCGAACGCTCCCGCCTGGCTTTGGCCAGGGTTGCTTTAACGACCAGTAATTTCTTAATTCTTGACGAACCGACCAACCACCTGGATATCAGAGGAGTTGAGGAACTGGAAAAGACCCTTGCTTTATACCCGGGGACAATTCTGGTGGTTTCCCACGACCGTTATTTTGTCTCCCGGACGGCGACGAGGATAATTGAAATAAGAAAGGGTAAGGTTAGGTTCTTTAAAGGAGATTACTGGGAATACGAGGCTCAGAAGGCGGCCGCAGAAGCAAGGGAAAAGGAATTACCAGATAAGCCAGCTGCCCGGAAGGAGCAGCGGGAATCAGAAAAGGAAGCAAGGCAGAAATTATTAGATTTAAGGCGGGATAAACGGAATATCGAAAATAAGATAAAGGAAGTAGAAGCTCACATTGCGGTGCTGGAAGAAAAAATTGCCCTTCTGCAAGAACAGCTTGCCGACCCTGCCCTCTATGACGACTATGCCGCTGCGAGACGTCTGGCGGAGGAATTCAAGCTGGTAAAAGAGAAAACAGGGAAGCTTTACGGTGAGTGGGAAAAGCTGTCCCTCCGCCTGGAAGCGTACCCCGATGAGGAAGAAATTAATTAACGAGAATATTCAAGGCCGCCGGGATAATTTCAATTTCTGCGGGGGCTCTGCCCGGGGTTTCCCCGTCCAGCTCAAAAACGGCTGTTTCCCGGGTCATAATACTTACTTTTTTAGCTTTCAGGTATTCAACACCTTTGATTTTTAAGTGGCTGCCCTTGTAAACCCTGGGAAGATAGTAAAAGAGCTTCGGTTTACTGAAGGCTGGCAATATGAGCACGTCAAGAAGACCGTCCTCAAACAAAGCGTCAGGCGTAATCATCATGCCGCCGCCAAAATACTTGCCGTTTGCCACGACCAGGGTGGTGACTTTCCCTGTGAAGGCATGAGAACCGTCTA
>CAZYHL010000113.1:0-6209 GCA_964646795.1 uncultured Syntrophomonadaceae bacterium | reverse complement strand
CACGGCCTCCAGGGCCACAACCTGGCGCTCTAACCAACTGAGCTACACCCACCATATATATACAAATAAGCTAATCCACCTGTGGAATCCGGCAGGCCTGACGACATATTTTCACTACCTGACGGCCATTTTATACTATCATAACCCATAGTAAAAATCAAGAGATGAAAAACCATGGGATCGTATTGTAATGTGTGTAACTTGCGCTGTTATCAAGTATCGGTCCAACGTCATTACTATAAATGTTCGACCTGAAGAACTGCTATCAAATTTAGAAGATCATATTGTAAAATACAGCAACGCCCCCGGGAAATACTAAGGAGCCTTGCTGTATTATTCAATTAGTAAAACTATTAAAAAGTTAGTAACCCAGTCCCTTTAATCTTGCTTCTAGGGGATTAACAGGTGATGAAAAGAAATTATCTTCAATTAAATACGGAGTCCCATCGCTTTTTATTCTCATCCTGCTATTAATAAGTACATTTTTAGAGTCAGATTTAGCATCTAAAAAAGATTTTGCTTCTTACTGATGAAGTATAAAAATGCCCTCAAAGCTTGGAATGAGGTGTTTTTTTTGTTATAAATTAAATGCACATATCTTTTTACGTCTATTACTGGAATCTTCAGAACTTTAATTCTTGAATCTTCTTGTAACTTAAAATAATTAGAAAATATTGCAATGGCTTGATTATTGATTACCATTCTTAAGAACCTTTCCCAATCAGGCGTTTCTATTATAAAGTTGAATTTTAAATTGTTTTTTAAAATCGCGTTTTTAATAAATTGGTTAATTCCACTAGCATGTCTTAATAATACTAAAGTCTGTTTAGAAAAATCTCTAATACTGTTGGGAGGAACCTTGGCCCAAGGATGTTCGGAACCAATAATTAACTTCAATTCCTCTGAGTACAAAGGTATACTTATTAGTGAGAGTTCATTAGGGATGTAACCGGAAAAGCCTAAATGAACATCACTATTAAGCACTTTTGTGAGAATATTTATCGAGTCCACTTCTATAATCACTCTGACGTTTATATTTGGGTGCTCTTTTAAAAAAACAGGAATAATCTTAGGCAATATAGTATCACCTGTAATTGGTTCGGCTTGGATTATAAGGGTTTCCGTCCCTATCGTTTTTACTTGTTTTATGGTTTGCTCTGCTTCTTTTGTTAGGTTTATAATATCTTTTGTGTACTCTAAAAGCCTATCTCCTGCTGCCGATAGTTCAACCCTGTTACCTTTTCGCTCGAACAGCTGCGTATCATAATATTCTTCCAATGCTTTAATATGTTTTGAGATGGAAGATTGTGAGAGATTTAATACATAACCTGCTTCGGTAAAACTCTTGAACTCTGCTACCTTTTGAAATATTTCAAATCGCTCAATATTCATTTTTATTCTCCCCTTATATTAACCTACTAATAGGAAGGATTAAATAAAAATTCTATGCTCTCTTAGCTTCTGTACAATTTAATATTATTATATCATATCAGTATACTTGTAAAATTGTAATATATTAGCATTGTAAGTAAGCATTTGTCCAGAGCGGTCGCCCAGTTGCTTATATCATTGATCGCCGCAATAACAAAGATTGAGCCATGAATTGTATAATTATCGCCGCAGCAGAGCAGATATATGGCAGTAATGCTGGTAATAAGTATAAATCTCCACCGAATTATAGAAATATTAAAGAACCTGAAAAAACAAAATCCTTTAGGAAGGATTATAAAAAAGCAATTAAATACTTCTTTTAAATAGCAATGGTGTCCTGGGAGGGGATCGAACCCCCAACCTACGGCTTAGAAGGCCGTTGCTCTTCCGATTGAGCTACCAGGACATGAATGGAGCGGGTGATGGGAATCGGACCCACGTAGCTGGCTTGGAAGGCCAGTGCTCTACCATTGAGCTACACCCGCAACAATATGGTCGGGGCGACAGGATTCGAACCTGCGGCCCCTTGGTCCCAAACCAAGTGCGCTACCAAGCTGCGCTACGCCCCGTTCGACCTTGGTGCTTATTTTTCCTTTCAGGGTTTACGTGCTTCCCTTCAGGAAAAAAAGCCTTGCATAATTGTGCAAAAATCAATCCTGATTTACAGCAACGATATTATAACATCTATTTTTTATTCATGCAAGAGCTTAAAAGTCTCCTTATCCCAGGCTCCGCCCCAAGATTTTTTCCAGGATTATAACCGCTCTGGCCAGAGCCTTGCCCCTGTGGCTGATTTCATTCTTTACTTCCAGGGGCAGCTCGGCAAAAGTCTTGTCATAAGCCGGAACAATAAAAAGGGGGTCATAGCCGAACCCGCCAACGCCCCGGGGTTTTTCGGCGATTAACCCGTTGCAGTAACCTTCCGCTATTTCCGTCTCGCCGGAAGGAATCGCAACGGCTACCGCACAGCAAAACCGGGCTGTCCTGTTAAACAAAGGAACGCCTTGAAGCTCTTTAAGCAGTTTAATATTATTAGCAACATCGTCGGCATTTTCACCGTCGAAGCGGGCGGAAAAAACTCCCGGGCGGCCGCCGAGGGCATCAACTTCCAAGCCTGAATCATCGGCCAGAGTAACCTCGCCGCTGAAACGGGCGATAATTTCCGCCTTCTTCCTGGCGTTCTCCCGAAAGGACGAACCATCTTCGACAATCACGGGAACGTTATCAAAATCTTGGAGTGACAGAATCTCCAAATCCATAAAAGAAAGAATAGCTTCTATCTCTTTAACCTTGCCCCTGTTATGTGTGGCCACTACTAAAGTCTTCATTCCATCTCTACCTCTTTATCTTTTTTTTCGATAAGCCGGCAGAGCTCTCCGCCCAGGATATTTTTTTGTTTTTCTATCAGCGAGCCAATCCCGGCAGCAGCCAAATCCAGCATGGTATTCAGGTTTTCCCTGGAGAAGGGCTGCCCTTCCGCCGTTCCCTGGACTTCCACCAAATCCCCTTTTCCGCACATAATCACATTCATGTCGACCTCAGCTCTAAAATCCTCAGAATATTCCAGATCAAGGAGGATGTCTCCTTCCACGATACCGACGCTTACTGCTGCCAAGTAGTCAAGGATAGGATAAACCGGCAGGTTTTCTTGCTTGTACAGTGCGTCTAAGGCAAAAGACAAAGCCAGGAAAGAGCCGGTGATAGCGGCGGTTCTGGTGCCGCCGTCCGCTTGGATAACATCGCAGTCTATCCACACGGTTCTTTCACCAAGGGCGGCAAGGTCTGTTACGGACCTTAAGGATCGCCCGATGAGACGCTGGATTTCGTAAGTTCTGCCGCCGACCCGGCCCAGGGTTGCTTCTCTGGTGCTTCTTACGCCTGTTGACGCTGGCAGAAGGGAATATTCCGCCGTTACCCAACCTCTATTTTCTCCCCTTAAAAAAGGCGGAACTTTGTTTTCGATCATGGCAGTACAAATAACCCAGGTGCTCCCCACTTGCATAAGTACGGAACCATCCGGATTCTTCAAATAGTGTGGCGTTATTTTTACTTCTCTGAGTTCATTCCAGTTCCTGCTGCCGTACCGCATGTAACCCCCCCCTGAAATAGATGATACACCATTATACAATCTCCTTTCCAATGATGCAAATTTATGCCACGGGGGATTAGCAAATAACTCGTCTCCATAAATTACTGTCCGGCAGTTATTAAACTGGTTATTCCGCTAAATTTATTCGGGCAGGCCGGAGGTTTTTGGCGCTTAAACTGATACCGCCCTCAAGGATAACGGACTCACCTGCCACAAAAATCTGCACCTCTCTTACCTCTGGGAGTTCCGTCAGAGTCAAGACAATTTGATTAAGCAGGTTTTCGGCTGCCTCGGTACCACCGCGGAAATCGAGCAGTTCCGCGGAAAAATCTACGATTGCCGTCTCTTCCCGGACTATTAAATCCAAAACCTGACTGGCCTCAGGCAAAGCCGAATAAAGTGGCACTCCCTGGCGGGGGCCTTTAAGGAGCTCCTCCACTGAGGCTTTAGCAAGGTTGTCGCTCTTGGGAATAATCCTGGTGACAGGCACATAATAATGCAGCTGCGCTTCTCCCAGGCGGGTGTTATAATAGATTATCACCCGGTTCACCCTGCGAAAGTCATTCAGCCCTTCCGCCACTTCCAGGTTGATGCCCCGATCCCGCTCGATTATTTCTCCCAGGGCTGTTCCCCCCGGCAGAGCCGTCATTTTTACTCCTTCCACCTGAAGTTCCACCCGGTCTATGGTGGAAAATTCCGTTAAAGTATAAAGAAGGGACGACACTACCAACCGCTCTTCTTCCCGGGGATAGTTCAAAAACTCTTTGCTGAAATCAACTTTACATAACCCGTCTTTGATATTGATCCCCTTTATTGCCGTTCCTGCCGGGAAAGGAGCCTTTAGCCCCGTACCGGCCAGAAACCTGCGGCTGGCTTCGGATTCTATCATGTGCTCAAGGGTTGCGCGGGCAATCCCCTCAACCCAAGGAATTTGTTTGGAAATCGGGACGACAAATTTGCCGTTCTCGTCCGGCAGGTAGAAAACAGTCGGCCTCATTTTTACGTCAGGCTGCTGTTCCTCATCATTATTTTCCGTTTCAGTGGTATCATTTTCATCATCCGGCTCCAATATATCCTGAGGATTGCATGATATGCCGGCAATTAAAATAATCAGGGTAAGCATAAATAAAAAAATTTTCCTGGGCATGGGATTACCTCCTTGTCCAATTCTTTCTGCTAATACTTTATGGGACAAAAAAGTATCTTATGCCAAGAAAATATTTTGCTTAAAACTTGTTCAGCTTCTTAAAGAACCACGCGGAAAGTATTTATTTTTTTTCCTAGCAGTTTTTCCCCTATTTCCTCGAAAGCTGCGGGTAATCCGCTGACAAAGAAAAGATGCTCCGGCGTCCCCGCTTTTGGATCGGTGCTGTTGCACAGGCCTGCCGCACCAAGGATTTCCCTCGCTTGAAGAGCCGTCTCCTCCGCAGAACTGATCAGTTTGACCTTATCCCCCATGACTTGCTGAATAACAGGGGCCAGCAAAGGATAGTGGGTACATCCTAAAATCAAGGTATCCACCCCGCCGCGGCGCAAGGGTGCCAGGTATTCTTCCGCCACACGGTAAGTCTCCGGAGCTTCCGCAAGATTATTTTCGACAATAAGCACAAAAAGAGGGCAGGCCTGGCTGATAACCGTCACGTCGGGAGCTATTTTTTTAATGGCTTTTTCATAAGCGCCGCTGGAGATGGTTCCCGTTGTACCGATAACGCCGATGCGTCCATTGGCTGTACTTTTAAGGGCTGCGCTCACGCCCGGTTCAATAACGCCGATAATAGGCAATGGGAAATGTTCCTGGTAATAAGCAAGGCCCGCTGCCGTTGCCGAATTGCAGGCGACGATAACCATTTTAATCGCCTGGGTACGCAAAAATTCAATGATCTGGCAAGCAAAACCGCGAACCTGGGTATGCTCCCGAGGCCCGTAAGGCATCCTTGCCGTATCGCCAAAGTAAACTATTCTTTCATTCGGCAGTTTTGTCATTATTTCCTTAACCACCGTCAGCCCGCCGACACCGGAGTCCAGCATGGCTATCGCGTTGCCTGAAGACATGATTTTCCTCCTCCGAAAATAATCATTTTGATTTTTTCCTGGTGAAGTAACCTCCGATAATTTTTCTTGTGTCCATGACCGAAACAAAGGCTTGGGGATCCTGTTCTCTAACTAACCGCATGAGCCTGTCAAGTTCCTTCCTTTTAATAAGTACGTGGAGGATTTGGTGGACACCTTCCCGGCCGCAGCCTTCTATGACTGTGACGCCAAAATCATTCTTGCGGAGTTCATCAACCATGGTTTCGGTGCAGGAGAGAGAAATAACCTGGACTGTAGCATAGCCAACGGCCATTCTTTCTTCCACGATGCTGCCTACATAATTACCGGCAGCAAAACCGAGGGCATAGACAAAAATCCGAAAAGGATTATCAAGGGCTTGGATCACCTGACGCAGCGCCAGAATATAAACAGCCGATTCAAAAAAACCGACTAGGGCGGCCTGTATACTTTTTCCCCTCATAATCATTAAAATTCTCAAGGTAGCCAATGCCATATCCACTACGCGGGCAAAAAAGATAAATAGGTAACTTAGCATAACCATAAAGAGGGCCTCCCACTGTTTGCTTTTATCATATTATCAAGGCAAAGGAGCAATGTCAAATATTATCATCCTTTAACCTCTTTACCCGTTATCATT
>CAZYHL010000112.1:0-6234 GCA_964646795.1 uncultured Syntrophomonadaceae bacterium | reverse complement strand
CAATATTAATATCCGATACTACTACCTTTGCGCCTTCCTGGGCAAAAAGATGAGCCATAGCCTTGCCGATACCGGAAGCAGCTCCTGTAATGATTGACACTTCATTTTTTAGTTTCATGTTCAATTAACCTCCTGTCAAATATTCATCCTCAAAAACATTCTTGCTGCACAATACTCTTTTTTACATATCAAGCCTCCTCCTGAAAAGCTCAACGAGACGAGAGTCCTTGAGCATGCTTTCACAATATTCTGAATTTTAAGAATTGCTTATTATTTTACTATCTTGAACGCTATTTGTCAACTTCAAGCAAAAAAACCGGCTTATAACGAATTATAAGCCGGTGGGGGATTTTCTTGTATGCTAGGCCGTGCAGCTGTATTCAACCTGGATTATTTCAGCTGAAAAAAGGCTTTCGGTTTTGATAGCAATAATCATCCTGTTGCCGATTTTCACAATTCCCTCAATAAAATCCTTGCTGGTGCCCCCGGCTACATTGGGCGGAGGGCTAAAGTTAGCGGAGGCTATTTTTAATACTTCTTTCACGGCGTCCACGATAATGCCCAGCAGGTTGCCGTTAAATTCTTTGATGATAATGCGGGTTTCCGCCGTATTTTTCGGTTCAAGGCTGCCGAAGCGGCGTCTTAAGTCTATGACCGGGATAATCTCGCCCCGGAAGTTGATGATGCCTTCAATAACATTATCTTGTTGCATCAGAGGCGTAACAGGCATCATTTTCAGAACTTCTCTGATGTAATAAATATCGAAAGCATATTCATCTTGTTTGATATTGAATACAACTAGCTGCTTTTCGGCAGCGGCCGTGTTATGCTGCCGTACATCCATTTTACTCCCTCCTCGCCTGGAGTTTCTTCTCTTGGCTTAGGCGTTATGACACATTTATTACTGGAATTTGAATTTGCTTAACGCGTTCATCAGGTTTGCTGCCGAAGTACGGAGTTCTTCCGCCGAAGCGTTTATCTCCTCCATAGCGGCCGATTGTTCTTCCGTAGAGGCGGCAATTTCCTCGCTCCCCGCACTCAACTCTTGCGCGGCGGCGGAAATATCTTGTATTTTGGCAACCATATTTTCAACACCGGCTATTATCTCATGGAAGGTTTCGCCGAAGGAGAAAACGGTTTCTGTCCCAGAACTGACATCACTAACTAGGCCTCCCATAGTTTCGGCCGATTCCCTTGTCTCGGTCTGAGTTGCCAGTACCATGACGGACACATCATCGGCGGCCTTTGCCGTTTGTTCCGCCAGTTTGCGGACTTCTTCAGCCACAACGGCGAACCCTCTGCCGTGTTCGCCTGCCCTGGCGGCTTCTATGGCGGCATTTAAAGCCAATAGGTTAGTTTGACCGGCCACATCGGTTATCATGCCGACTATTTTACCGATTTCTTCAGCCCGCTTAACGTTGCCGTCCAAGCCGTTGCGGAAGCTGTCAATTTGTTTGTTAATATCTCTCATCTTTTCAATAACATTATTGATTGCAATCTGGCCCTCTTTTGCCTTTTGAGAAACATCCTGGGAAATCCGGGCCATCTCCTGGGAACTGGCGCTCAATTCCTGAGCACTGCCGGAAAACTCGCTGGCACTGGAGGCGACCTGATCGATAGAAGAGGTTGTGGCTTCCACCGAGGAATTCAAGGCTTCGCTGGCCTGGTTCACACTATTTGCCGTTTCAACGGTTTGAGACATTAAATCGCAGACACTTGCGTTCAGAGTATTGAAAGCGTTTGCCAGGTGGCCAATCTCGTCTTTTCTTACGGCATTCACCTGCATGGTGAAGTCGCCGCTGGAGGATGTGTCTGCCAGGAGCGTAATCCTGGATATAGGTATCACTACACCGATTAAGACAAAGAAGTAGCCCGCCACTGCAATGAGGAGTGCGCTTATTACGGCTACTATAATCATAGTGTTTCGCAAGCCGTCTAAGGCGGCCAGAGCTTCTTCAGTATCTATTTCCACAATCATACCGGTATTAATATAACCCAATTTCACTACTACCGAAGATCCCAACACATTCTTGCCCAGATAATTTTGATATTCTTCTACCGTCTCGAATTCCAAATTCCCTGAGGCAATAGGGCCGGCCAATAATTTTACTGCCCGGGTGTCTAGGCTTTGGACGAAAGCCGCCCCGTTTTTATAATCTCCTTGAAGCGTATTTGTCATTAGGAGGCCATCCTTATTGATTAAATAAGCATCAGCCGTCTTGCCAAGAATATCAAGGTCTCCATGAACCACATCGCTGACGATGTCTATACCCACGGACAGGTTTAACGTTCCCACAATCTGGCCGGTCTCCCCTTCACTAAGAGCCGGGATAGAAACAAGCAGCACATGGTCATCGACAACATCGGAATAAAAGAAATCGGACCAGGTAAGCTTCCCCCCCAGAGAACCCTTGATATAATCTCTTTCGGACAGGTCCGCGCCAAAAAGATTTTGCTGGGTTCCGTAAACCACCCTGCCTTCAGGGTTTGTCACAAAAATGAAATCATACCCGTATTGGCTAACGGCCAATTGCAGGAAACTTTCAAGCTCAGCCATTGCCGCCGGCCAAGCAGGGTCATTCTCGTCCCAACCGGCAGCCTTCAAAATGTTCAAGCCCTCATAGACTTCAGCCGTATTTGCTAAAACAGCGGCATCTCCTTCTTTCCCGGTTATAAAGTCTTCAAACTGTCCTTTTTTTAATTCGGTATACATGGTTAATGCGTTGTTTGTGTTGTTTATGAGTTCACGCGAAGCAGTCAGATAACTTATGATGCTTATGGCAACAATAGGAATTAAAGCCACCAATAGAAACAAGGCAACCAACTTTTTCTTCATACTCATTTTCTTAAACATAGTTCCTCTACTCCCCTTGAATTTTTTATCTCTTTCTTATTTTGCTGGTTTGCTTTTCAGTAACTTAATCGGTTTTAACGACAATTACTTTATAGCTTAATGCTATTATTTATGGTTTTTAAGAAAAGATAATTATCAAGGGGATAAAAAGACAACAAAAAAGACTGCCGTAGAAAACGAGCAGCCCTTTGATAATTTTTCCCTTTATTCTGTGATAAGATTAAAATCAACCTGCAAATTTTCCTTGGAGGCTTTGGTAAGCCTGACTTTAACGGTATCACCGATGGTAAATGCTTTTCCCCGACGTTCGCCCTTGAGCAGCAGCTTTTCCTCGTTGTAGAGGTAGTAGTCATCAGTCAGGGAGCTTACGTGGACCAGGCCTTCCACTGTGTTATCCAACTCAACAAAAAAACCGAAAGAGGTAACGCCGCTGATTACACCCTGGAACTCTTCTCCTATTTTGTCTTCCATAAACTGAATTTTCTTGTAGTCAACGCTTTCTCTTTCAGCTTCCATAGCCCTTCTTTCCCTTAAAGAGCAGTGAAGCGCAGTGCCAGGCAATTTCCGGTTCAGTTTCTGCGCCCTTTTCTTGTCAATGGTTCCTTTAAGAAGATAATCTTTCATAATCCGGTGAATGGTAAGATCGGGATAACGCCTGATCGGAGAAGTAAAGTGGCTGTAATCAACGGCTGCAAGGCCAAAATGACCCAGGTTTTTTTCAGAATAAAAGGCCTGTTGCATAGCCCTTAGCAAGACTGTGTTAAGAACTTTTTCCTCGGGTTTGCCTTCAGCCTGGGCTAATATCTCCTGCAACGCAAGGGATCCTGCTTTCTCCGGCCGTCCTGCCAGGCGGTAGCCGAGATTGTAAATAAAATCACGGAAGGCTATGATTTTATCGTCTGTGGGGCGCTCATGAACCCTGTATAAAAAAGGAACCTTCAAGGTACGGAAATGCGCCGCCACGGTTTCATTGCAGACCAGCATAAACTCCTCGATGATTTCTTCGGCGGCACCCCGAATTAGTCTCTTGATTTCAAGGGGTTTGCCATTCTCATCCAGCACTACCTTTACTTCCGGGAAATTAAAGTTTAAGGCTCCCCTATCTCTGCGCTTTTGCTGCAGTATTTTTCTTAAGCTGGACATATCCTGGAGTAAAGGCAGCAAATTAGCATAGCGGCGGGCCAATTCTTCATCTTCGCTTGCTAAAAGTTTTCTCACGTCCGTATAAGTCATCCGCTCCCTAATTTTTATGACGCTAAGATAATATTTATAATTTACCACCTGGCCGGCTTCGTTTATTTCCATCATCACACTCTGGGTAAGCCGATCCATATGAGGATTCAAACTGCAAAGGTCGTTGGACAGCCGGGGCGGAAACATCGGGATAACCCTGTCTGCCAGGTAAACGCTGGTGCCCCGTTCCAGAGCCTCAAGGTCGAGGGAGCTTCCTTCCTTAACGTAGTGGGCCACATCGGCTATATGCACTCCCAATAAATAATTGCCGTTTTTTGTCCTTTCCAGGGAAACGGCATCGTCTAAGTCCTTGGCGTCTTCACCATCAATGGTAATGGTTAAAAGGCCTCTTAAATCTTCTCTGCCTTCTATATCCGCCTGCGTAACTCCTGCGGGCAGAGCTTCCAGTTCTGCTTCCGCTTTAACGGGAAATGCTTCCGGAAGGCCGTACTTTTTAATTAACGAGAGATTCTCCACGCCGGGAGCCGATTCCGGGCCTAAGACTTCCACTACGACGCCTTCCGGGTTGCGCCGCTTTTCAGGCCATCTAATTATTTTAACCACTACTTTTTCACCGTTTGAGGCTCCGCCGGCATTCCCCCGGGGGATGAAAATGTCTTGTGGAATACGGGCTTCATCAGGAACAACAAAGGCAAAGTTTTTACTGGCCTCGAACCTGCCCACCAGCTGCTTATTCGCCCTTTTGAGGATACGGATAATTTCTCCTTCTCTTTTTTCGCCGCTTTTTCCCTGCAAACGGACTATGACCCTGTCACCGTTCAAGGCTCCGTTAAAGCTTTCGGCCGGGATATAGATGTCCTCCTGCCGCCTATCGTCGGGGACAAGAAAACCGAATCCCTTGGGATGTCCCTGAAGAGTGCCAACCACTAGGTTCATTTTTTCCGGCAAGCCGTATCTTTTATACCTTGTCTGAACTATTTCTCCTTCCTGCGCCATGTCTTCAAGCAGGGACTGGAGATGCTTAATATCTCTCCGGTCTTTGATTTCCAACACCTGACAAAACTCAGGAAAAGTCAAAGGTTTATAAGCGGACTCCCACATAATTGTTTTTACTTTTTCCCGAAAGCTCATTTTACGCGCCTCCTTTTAGCCACCCAGCTTCAGCAAAATAAATTGACCTCTTTTTTATCCTTTTCTACTTTTGCTCGGGATATTAACTGCACTTCAGTGTAACACTATCCGTTATTTTTGTAAAGTTTTCCCTCATGCTATTAGTGTTCCCGGATATTCGTACCTTGATGCCGTTTGCCCCCCGTGAAAAAAGCAAAAAAAAAATCCTTTCCGTTTAAATGAAAGGAAGAAGGCTTGTGTGTATTTCAAGAAGAATGGTCTATCAAAAGAGCAGGACTGCCTCGCTTATAGTTAGTAACTTCCGCAACACATTGTGCCTCAACAACTGTTAAAGTTGATAAGGAGCCTTCAATTGGGTTAGCATCCGCTCCGGATTCCTTTCAAAAGAACGGCAGATAACTGCCCCCAGCCATAGGGATGCCACCAGGGAAGCCGTATAGAGGTTTTCCCCCAGAACCCTTGTCCCGGGAAAATTAAGCTTAAAGACGTTAACAAGGAAAGGAAGCAAAGCCAGATATAAAAGAATGAGACCGGGCAGGACTAGCAGAGAGAGATTAAAACCTGCGCCGTTGCGAAATATTTTTTTAAACATGGCAAGCAATCCCGGCAGAAATCCCAGCAAAAAAAACAGGCCTGCCTGCGAATACAAATGCCCGATAAACTGACTGCTTTCGCTTCCTTCCGGGGCAGTAAACCATGAACCCCCAATCTTTATAACCAGCAGCAGGGTAAGAAAAAATAAAAGGGTCTCGGGCAAACCCTGAAAAATAAGTCGGCGCATCGGCAACACTTCCCTATCCTAGGTAGTATAGAACATAAACAGAGAGAGAAGAAAGGCGGTTTCTTTAAAAACCGCTTTTCTTCTCTTTGGATCAACTCTTCTTTTCTTTACATGAACTGCATGAAAAACGGCGCAAATACCAAGGCAACGATACTCATGAGTTTAATCAGAATATTCATCGAAGGACCGGACGTGTCCTTGAAGGGATCGCCTACCGTGTCACCTACGACAGCAGCGGCATGGACATCTGTACCTTTACCGCCAAAAGCGCCGC
>CAZYHL010000111.1:0-6494 GCA_964646795.1 uncultured Syntrophomonadaceae bacterium | reverse complement strand
TTTTACACCCTTGGGCAATTCATTTTACAATTACCCTGGCATTTTTACGGGGATGGGCGTATGATTTAACTGAGTATCATAGACTCTAATAGTATATTAACCACTCAAGTTGCCCACAATTAGGTAAGCTACTGCTATTATTGTGGGTTCTTAATATGATGTTTCTACTAAACTTGAGATTGTGGCAAAAGCATATTTTTGCTCCCTCTTTTCAAAAGCTTCTTGACCACCCTCTAGGATATTACTAATTTCTGTTCTGATTTTCGGGTTTTCTATAGATCCTAGCACATAGTTAAACTTATTGTCCTCATACTTCGCAACAATTACTTGCTCTGCATCACCATTTATAACAAGGTTGGCATTATGAGTTACAACAATTACTTGACGCTTTTTCTTTGCCTCAATAAAGGTTGGGACTAATGTGGTATATATAAAATTATTGTCAAGATGGTCTTCCGGTTGATCAAAAATTATTAGACAATTAGTAGTTGCTAAGAATAATTATAATATTACCGTACCCTTCTGTCCTAAAGACAATTGTTCAAGTGGAATTTCTCTGTCACCAACTTTGAGATTTACATTTGTGGTTAAGTCTAGATAATCTTCAAATAATGTCTCTATTACTTCTTTTTTAGAGGATTCTAAAAATATCTCATACGTTTCATCTTTGTCAACATTGTTTTTAAGCCATTCACAATACTTATCTACAGCATCAAATGGAAATTTTGACTTAAAGCTTGAAAAGTTTTTACATTTTCTTTTATCTACATATTGTTCAAAAAGCTGCTTTAATAGCTTATCTTTTCTAAAATTAAGCTCAGGAGTAAAAACAACATCCTTCAAAATAGCTTTTCTTACATCTTGGTCAGCGAACTCATTTATAGCATTCTGGTATACGGCTTGCAATCCAAAATACGAGGATGTTAACAATAAATAGCAGTTATTTCTCTTTTCTTTAAATCTTTCTAATGCCTTCAGGTCAGTTTCATAACTATTAATTTTTTTATCTAGTCTACTTATTTCATCTGTTAATACGGTGATATGTTCTACAGATACATCGATTTTATCTTGTAACATTTCTTTGGCTATAGCCAATGCAGAAAGGTATTCTTTTTCTATTATTTGAAGACGCTGATTTTCAAGTAAAGATGTGATAGTACTGATTGCTTCCCCCATTGATATATTTAGTGTACTTATACTTATGCCTAAATTAGAAGCCGTTTTTACTAAATTTTCTATTTTTTCATTAAAAGTTTCTTGCATTAATTGCAGCTCTTTAATTAACTCTTCACTTAGTACTTTTAAAAATTCTGCTTGGGAATGCTTTTCTTTTGCTTTGGTTAGCTTTTCTATTGTTTCTTTGGTTTCTTTTGAATTAAGTAGGCGTTTCTCTTCTTCCTTCTTTTTCTTTTCTTTCTTCTAAAGCTATCTGGTAATCCGAATAATGTTTTGAGGAACTGAAAATTGAACTTGAGATTAAATTATGAACCTTTTTATCGTCTAGAGCATACTCTTCAATTTTATTTTGTCCAAGATACTCAAAGGGAAATGAAACTGGTTCATCCTCACCATCCAGCTCGCGTTTCGCATATTGCAGGTTATTATCTCTATCTCCAAGTGTTAATTTTAGTTCAAAATTATCCCCTTTTTTTTAAAATAGGGAATGAACCTCTCTTTATCGTTTACAGGGACTTTTGCGTTTTTATCAAAGCAAAAAGCAAGGCACTCTATAAGGGCTGACTTGCCGTTCCCTCTACCACCTATAATAGCAACTAGATTCTTGTTTAAAGGTAAGTTGACTCCCTCTTTAATTGGGAAACCGGAGGATTTGCTAAACAATAAACTTTCTATATATATTTTTCGGTTTTCATTTTCCGGGCATTCGCTTTGTATCCTTACACGCTCTTCAGGTTCATAGACGATTTGCTTAAGCCCCTCAAAAGTGGGATCTGCTTTAATCCAGCAGAACTTATTATCTGCTGGGACGCATACTTCCTCTTCCTTATGGGCATCCGATCCATGAATAGCAGGTTTTAGCATTCCAAATTCTTCTTTAAATAGCTCAGGTGTAAGATCTCCTTTCCCAAGACACCAGTTAATTGTGGAAGCTTGTCCACAAAAAACAACATGCGCCGTCTGAAGGAGATTTCTTCGAGTCAGATAATCTTGCCCCTCCCATGAAATTTGATTCCAATTCTCAGTTGGAAGAACTAATAAGAATTTTTCCCTGAAACAATCTTTATCCAGAGCTTCTAACACATTATTTAATTCTACAGTATATTTTTACAGCCAGCGACAAAATCACTATCTCCTTGAACTGAAGTTTGAAACCGTTTAACTAATTGTCCCGCTTCTTCTATCGACTCTCGAGTTATCTTTCTTCTATTTCTACCATTTGGAGTACCATCAAGATGAATATTAAGGTCGTTTAAAAATTGCCTTTCAATATCATGAACTGTTACTTTATCACTAAAAATAATATGAAAATTTAACCTTCGTTGTTGTTCACCAGCACTTCTCTTTGGAATAAAAATACTTAGTCTTAACTCAATATTAGGGAGGATTAAATCAGAATTTTGAATCCGTCCGTCTTTCCGTTCTTGTAGAAGTTTTTTATAACCTTCAATTGAAAAATAATCAGTTATTCCAATCACGGATACATTTTGAATCTTTTCTAAGGTATCTAGGTAACTATCCCAGGATGTATAACTATGTTCAAAAGAATAGGGTGTATGAATATGTAAATCCCACCTTCTCCATTCTGAACCTCTTAGGAAATTTGACAAAATTTTCACCCCATCAAAATGTTTTCTAAATTAGATATTCAACTATTTCCTATTTTTCCTTCGTAATTATCCTAAATTTAACATGCTATTTTAAGGTCACGTATACTTCAATAATAACATAAATATAAAAATCGTTATTGTCGTCTAACAAACTCTGACACTATTTTGAAAACCTAGTCCGATAGTAAGATTAGACATTTCCTATTGAAACTAGAATTTTAATTATACAGTATCTTCCTCATTAACTAAACTCATAAAGTCTTCTTCACTTAATATGTCAATTTCATATCCTTTTGATTTAAGCTCCATAGCTTTCTTAACTTTTGTGCCAAAATTGCCATAGCTCCAATCCTTGCTGCCTTCTCCGCCAACAATAACTATATCTGTTTTTCTCGTTACACCAGATAATATTGCCCCTCCATTTTTAACTACTAATTCCCCGATGTCATCCTTTGTACCGTTCATAAAATTACCAGTTAAACAAACATTCTTACCAATTAAGTCTAAACAATCTTTATTCTTTTCTTCTGTAGGATTTAGAAAGCCCTGGAATAAGTCTATCAGTTCTTTATTTTCACCAGCAGTTATTATGTGATCGTCAAGGATTCTATTTATGGTTGCAAAAATCGTGTCAAACGGGTAATTGCCTTTGAGATGCTTATTATCATTCATCCATTGCTGAAGAGAATCCAGCTCCATCATGTTAATCACATAATCACAACTAATTCCTTCAAGTATACCCATTAGGACTTGCATAGATAAGGTCGCAGTTGAAAAAGAGTTCTCAGGCAAGTATTGTTGAGATAAATTAATAAGCATATCTTTTTCTTTTAAAATTATCATTCTATTAGATAGTATTGTTTTTACCTTTGGATTAATGGTTTTGAAAGGCGATGAATCCGAGAATCTATCATATTCATTGAGCCATTTTTCAATTAGTTGCAGCTCATTTTCATTTATAACTCTATCTGCAACTATGCCTGTCACAATACCATATAATGAGTTAAGTGATTTAATTAACGTTGGCTTATCCGCTTTCTTTGTATAGCTATTATTAAATCTGTAGACCTTTATTTTACTTTTTGTTATGCAGTTATTAGCATTAATATAATCAAATACTTTCTGACAAGCTATAGCATCAGATAATGCATTATGATGATTAGCTAAATCTATATCAAGACAATTGCAAATAGTATCTAGTTTACTGTTTTTAATATTAGGTACAAATGAAGAAAGATCTAAAGTACAAACATAAAAAAAGTCAGAGATACTTATTTTATAATTCTTTAAAGTCTTACAAATGACATTTAGATCAAATACAGCATTGTGTGCCACGACTATGCCATTGGTAAAATACTTACTAATTCTTTGCCAAACTTCCGGAAATGTCAGTTGATTCATAACCATAGCCTTTGTAATCTTATGAATGTCCATATTTACACGATCAAAACTACATTCTGGATCAATCAGATAATATTCTTCAGAAACAGCCTTATCATCCTCAACATGAACCAACCCTATTGAGCAAATAGAATCGTTACTCATAGTTGGCGTTTCAACATCAATAACGGTATAAGTTTTTATTCTTTCATCAGTCAAAAAAACTCACTCCCATCAATAATCTTAAAAACTCCATATTGATGCTTCAAATAACCTTTTATCTGATCTATGCTGGAATATTCTATCGAATTGCTTTTTGTATCAATAAAATTCAGCGAATCGTTATATTTGTTTTCTCGTATTCTAAATGTCAGGCTGGCATTGACTTTTTTACCACCCTTATTCTCTTTGTATGTAATTGTAGTTTGAGAGATTGTATTGTACCTATATCTTGATGTTGTTATTCCGTTTTCCTGAACAATCACTAACTTACCATCAGGCAGAATATTAAACACTAGTTCCTGATCTAGGTCATACATAGCCATGCCTTGCTTGCAATCAAGACCGGTAAGGTAGTTAATATACATGTCCTCACTATAAAAGAAATCGACCATGATTTTATTATCTATAAAGTTAATAATCGTACAACCAAACTCTGAAATCATATCTTGCAGCAATCTCTTAGAATCTACCAATCTGACCCCGCCCCTTAATCATAATTTCAATTCTAACATCTTTGATTTACAATATTCTCCACTAATTATCTAAATCCTACTGGATTATGATTAATTGCACCTAAAAAAAAAGGGCATGACGCCCTTTTAACAAATAGATACCTATTAAACATATTTTCACTTTAATTAATTATTCTTCAATGATTCTTTTTCTTAATAGCTCCAAATGTTTGCAGCAAATATAATATTTTATGCGGATTGGGTTACCATAATAGAAAAATAAAGGCACGGTCTAAGTATATGTAGGAGTTGAGTACTATAATAGAATTAGAGGACTTTCAACGATAGAACGAGAATAAAATATTGCACCTAGATAAAATTGTAAAAAACAAAGTGAAGGATTGAAGTTATGATTAAAATCAGGGAACTGACAAAGGGCGAAGAGATAACCAATACTATATCGCACGGCATTGGCATTGGTTTAGCGATTGCAGCTCTGGTCATTTTAACGGTTTTTGCGGCTAAGTACGGAAATACATGGCATGTTGTCTCTTTTTGCATATTTGGATCCACCATGGTGATTCTCTACACGGCCTCCACCCTCTACCACGGCTTCCCCAAGGGTAAAACAAAATCCTTTTTTAGAATTATTGACCATTCGTGTGTTTTTCTGCTTATCGCCGGCACTTACACGCCGCTCACTTTAGTGACCTTGCGAGGGGCTTTTGGATGGTCACTCTTTGGGGTTGTGTGGGGAATTGCTCTTTTAGGTATTGTTTTTAAACTCTTATTCATTAATAAATTCCATCTTTTTTCCACGCTTTTATACATCGGCATGGGCTGGTTGATTATTATCGCTATCAAACCTTTAATTGCAGGATTAACTACACTAAGCTTAAACTTTCTCCTGGCAGGGGGGATATTATATACCCTTGGCACTATCTTTTACGGGTTACAAAAAATCAAGTATAACCATGCTGTGTGGCACATGTTTGTGTTGGCAGGCAGCATCTGCCACTTCTTTTGCATCCTGTTTATCCTACCCATTTGAGGGACACTAATTATTTCCTGCTTCTAAGCGTCAATAAAAAAATGCGTGTGTCCACGCATTTTTTCTTTAAAGGATTATGGCTATCAACCCACCGCTGCCCTCGTTTATTATTTTTTCCAGTGTTTCCCGCAGCTTTTCCTGAGCATTGGGAGGCATATTTGTCAGTTTTGTGTTTATACCGTCCCTGACCAGGTCATATAACGATTTGCCAAAAATGTTGGACTCCCAGATCTTATCCGGGTTATCTTCGAATTCGCCCATGATATAATTTGCCAGGTCTTCGCTTTGCTTTTCCGTACCGACAATGGGAGAAAATTCAGAGCTGACATCTACCCTGATCATGTGCAGTGAAGGTGCGCTGGCTCTGAGTTTGACGCCAAACCTGCCCCCTTGCCTGACAATTTCCGGTTCTTCAAGTATCATTTCTTCCAATAGCGGCGGTACCATGCCATAACCGCTCTCCCTTACTTGGATTAATGCATCCGCAATTTTATCGTATTCTTTCTTTGCTATGCTGAATTCAGTCATTGTCCTTATCATGTCGGCTTTATCGCTCACTTCGCTGCCGCATATTTCCGTAAGAATATTGTTATACAATTCTTC
>CAZYHL010000110.1:0-6530 GCA_964646795.1 uncultured Syntrophomonadaceae bacterium | reverse complement strand
TGGAGGAGATCAGGGAGCTGAACCAGGCCATCCTCGGCTGGATCCCCAAGGTGCGATCGAAGCTGAAAACCTCCGTCCTGCAGTTCAATGACGGGAAAACGCAATCTTTCGTCATCCGCAAACGGAAGGTGGGGAAGCAGAAGGAGTTCAAGCTGATCCTGAGCCTGGACTCCAGATCGCACCGGGAGTTTGGTTCCATCGACGGGGTGGGGTTCCTGTTTGAGCGGCACGGGGTGTTCGTGCACAAGGGAGTCGGCCGGGGTTACAAGGCCGATGGCAGTGTTTCCGTGAAACACCCCTCCGGAAATCCGCGGGTACCGTTAGAATGGTTCAATCCCATCATGCAGCAGAAAGTCCCGGAGCTGGCCGACCGGTTGGCGCAGATAAGCGCGGATGCGGTGCTGAATGCGGCCAGGCTAAGGATTGTTTAGTTATAATTTAATTTTAAGGTTCAACTGAGGCTAATTAATATATCAAGGTTATTCAAATCAGTTAATTTACTTTGGACTCTCACCATAATCATTACTACCTGGATCGCCTTCAGCAAATAACATCCAAAACCCATAAAAAGGTATTAGTTGATACCATCCACTATTATTTCTGTCATGACATCTTTTGGCACCTTGCGCCCAAAAAAACCATAATAAAGGTATATATACAATTGTCATAAGCAAAGCAGTTTCTCCACCAACTTCAATAAAAAAGCCTATAAGGAAGGAACAGATCAAATAAATTATAAAGCTTATTCCATACTCAGTCCTTCGAATCCTCCCATAAAATGAAAAGGGATTACTAAACATCTCTTTTTTGATATTTGGTGGTTTGATTGGTGGTTGTGGTCCTGACGGTGGGGTGTGGATTAATGGTTGATTTTTGATTAATAATTCCGGGGTATCCGATATTTTCTTCCAGTTGGACGTGCCGACAAGTAACACATAGGTTGAAGGATCAAGATTTCTATTCAGAATCTCTTGAGCGGGGAAAGGTCCATCCTGTTTCCCATTTGACATGACGTAAAACCTATTCATTTTGGATAATATATATTTGGTTATGGATTAAGTCACTTGTAGTCAAATATATCATTAGTAATAAGAAACTTACAATAATTGTTCCGATGCCAACCATTGTTAATCCGAAAGTATTATAAAGCGCATGAAAGGAAGAAGGGACTAATAGCGCGATAATTCTAAAGGTATACTTAAATTTAATTAAAATGAAACTCAATGATATAAGATACCCACCTAAGCCCGCCCATATTGCATGAAAAAAAGGTAGTGAAGTCAACCGTATTATATTGAAAAAATAATTCTCATCAATTTCCATTACTTTATTTAATCCTAGTTGATACTCAATTCCTTCGAATATTCCAAATGCTATTCCAGCGATCATTCCATAGAAAATGGCAGTCCTAGTGGAGGTGATAAAATTGTTTGAATTTATTGTCCAGTATACAAATATCTGCTTGCATAACTCTTCAATAAGAGCAATTCCAAAAAATATTGCTGAAAATTTTAAAAAGATATTCTTTGATTCGGAAATAGCCGACATAAATTTTCCTGCGGAAGTTGAATGTATGATTGAAATAAGGATTTCAGAAACAATTATAGTTCCTATAAATACAATAATAATTTTATTAAATATTACTTGATCAGTTGCAATAGTTTTGTAAAGTATTAATGACCAAATAGATGCAAAATATAATCCATAGATACAATACACAATGATTGGTAACTGAATAAAATATATGCTAATGAGAGGAGTTATTACTATAGCAATTATGATTATCAATACTTTATCTGACTGCATGCCACTCCTTAAATAATCCCAAAATCTTAAAAACGATGGAGATAATTTTAAGATATTTTTGAAAATGTCTTGAGCTTTCTCTGAATCCTGGTCTAAGGACAAATTATTGATCGTTAGGAATTCTTTAATAGTGATGTATTTCTCAGTTTCAGAATGACGAATTTGGTCTTTTTTAAGAATAAATCCATCCTTATATAACTGCTTTACCTTCTCACTAGGGAAAGGACCAAATTCCCTATTGTTTCTTTGAATATAAAACATAATCAAACTCTAGTTTAAATCTACGAGACGATCTTTTATTTGAAACATGTAACCTCTATGACCATCGACTTCAACATAGGCATCATCCTTGTTAACCAATCTGATTATTTTTACACTCTGACCTCTTCTACAAGTATAAATGTATTCGGCCTCTTTTAAATTAGAACTATCCCATAAAAAAGTTATTTCATCTTTTATGTAAAGTTTTTGACCTCCCCCTACACTCCCTCCCGTACTCCCGATTTGACTTTTATTCTCTCTACCAAGCTGCCAATTTTTTTCTTCCAGTGTTGCTATTTTACTATTCATATTCTCAATTTCGCGTTTGTAGTCTGAAATCGTTGACTGCAAACCTCTATTTGATGCTTCAAAGCTTGATAACCTAGTGTTTAATGTTGAAATTTCAACGCGATAAATGTTATTTTCATTTTGCAATTTCTTATTCAATTCTTCATAATTTTCAATACTTGCCTTTTTTGTTCCATTATTATTTATAATCACTATAGAAAGAATTGTTATACCCATCAATAATGTTAGAAAAAACAACACTTGGTACAATCCCTTTTGTTCTTTCGCTGATTTTAACTTATCGTTAGCATCAGATAATAGGTTTGATAAAACTCCAATCTTATCATTTAACTTCTCAATCTGTTGTTGAGACTGCGTAAATTTTGTAATAGCATTCTGGTATTCCCATTTTTCCTTTTGTGTATCTGCATATTGCACTTCCTTTGCCAAAGTATCTCCTATCTGCTTTATGGATGGTCTTTTATTCGATATTTGACCATTCTGAAAAATGCTCTTAAATAAGTCCTGAAGAGTTGGTGAAAAACCATCAAAATAAGAATGAGGAGGAGGCAAAACACTGAAAATCGTTTTCCCTACATTTATATGCGTTAAATTGTTTTCTATCTTTTCTGCAATTGTTGCTAGATTTTCATATGGCGACTTAGCAGTTCCAGTATATGGATGTATTCCACATAATATTTCGTATATAAGAATACCAACAGAAAAACTATCCCAACTTTCAGGTATTGGCTGCCCAGTACTGAGAATTTTTTTTGCTTCTGGCGGCGTATATTCCGGAGTTGAAACAGGGGCTTTAAAAAGAATCCTATCGCTTTCAGCAATTTGAACTGAATCCATGTCAATTAAAGATACTTTTCCATCAACAGTAATAAGTAAATTTTGTGGTTTAATATCAGCTATTATGTATTTGCCAGATGCATGAATGCGTTGTATTGCAGCTGCAATATTTGTTGAAAGCATTAATCGGTTAATTCTGCCTTGAATATTTGATCTGTCATATGTTTTTTCCCAATAGGTTCCAATTTTCTTGGGTAATGTTGTCTGGCATAAATGGTAGGTTGAAATACTTGCATGGAATGCCTTTTGCATTGTAAAACCTACGAATTCTCCATCCTCGTAAACTAGTTCTTGAGGCCAACAAATACGGAATTTCTCTGTTGAAATATCTTTTGGCCTATTTGAACACATGTATTCTAATTTCTGCTTACGATCCAATGTTCTCATCCCATTATAATAGGATTTGAACAATATATCATGAACATTATCTATTGCGAATACTTCACCTTCCCCTCCTTTCGCAATCTTTTCACCAATGCTTATCTTTAATCCTGAAGAAGTTGTAAGTTTTTTTTCCATACTTTAATGAATCACATAAACTCACTTTAAAAATGATAAAACCATGGTT
This sequence comes from uncultured Syntrophomonadaceae bacterium, assembly GCA_964646795.1. Taxonomy (GTDB): domain Bacteria; phylum Bacillota; class Dethiobacteria; order PWVN01; family PWVN01; genus CAZYHL01. The sequence goes on along the minus strand of CAZYHL010000110.1, from coordinate 2,749 downwards.
TTATCATCATTTTCATTTTTTATTCTTTCATTACCATTTTCAAGGAGATTCTCCCAATCATTGATAAGTCTAAATTCAAATTCTTTAGGGATTTCTTTAATATTTTTGAATATGGGGTAGAAAAAATTTCGAAAAGGAATATTTGGATCCACCCAAACGCCATCTACCATAAGAGAACAATTAAAGGATATCTTTTCTAATCCATCCGATAATATAAAAACAGATAGAGGAATATCATTTATTACCTTAGTATTTATAAAATCGTTCGATTTTCCCCAAATATCTGAAGTAATAAAAATAGTCGAATTAGATTCGTCACCTCTAAATGGTACAAATAATGACATCAATTCACCCTGATTATTCAAATATCCACCTCTGCCATCGCCAATGTTTGCTATAAGGATTCCTTTGTTATTATGAAGAGACAAAATTACTGTTGTCGCAAACTCTTTTTGATTTTCCTTGTGATAATTACTTTTTAATACCCAATCTTTTAAATCGTCTAAACTTTTTTCAAACAAATGCATAATAGATTGGCGCCACTCTTCCTCATTAGGCAGAATACCAGACTTATACCATGATGATTTTGATAATAGCAACTTAAAATTTAGTGGCAAAGCCGTTTTAGCAAGGTATTTTGAACCCAAATTTGAATGTATTGCAGAACCAGCTCCGTCACAGACTATTGATAAAACCCAACCATTTTCCATTATCTCAAAATAATGGCTATCCTGACATGGAATCGGAGGAGAAGATTTTATATGAATACTACCTGGAGCGCTATGCCCTAAAACTACCCATCTATTCTCGGATTCTTTTTTTAAAAAGGAAAGTTCTTCGTTCGAAAGCTTATTATCAAAAATAATGTCATCAATCACTTTACTTTTAATATTTTTAATTTCCTCTTCCGTTTTATAGACCTCCACTTGATCAGTATTTTTTTGAGAACTTTTTAAAAAACTTTTTAGATAATTTATTTGACTCTCTTTCTGAATCAGTTGATTATTTAATTCTGATATCTCTTTTTCTATTCTCTTGATTTTTAAATTTTTATTCCTTATAAAGTTATATACGGTATAAAGTGTAATTACCAATAAGAATACAATCAGGATTTTTATTAAGGTATATATTATTCTTTTAACTTTTAATATTATACCATTAAAGATTGAATTTTGTGTTGATAAAGTATCAGGTTTATTTTGTATAGTTTCAAGTTTATGTCTTTCCCCTTTTATAGTATATTCTGCTTTGAAATCTATTTTCTGTGTCCAGAATGGATTAATAGCCGGATTATTATTGCTTTTACTTTCATGAGATATGAAAACAGTATTTGATCCGATTCCCAAATCACTTTCTTCAGAAATGCTAGTTCCTTCAATGTTCTCTGATTCTTGGGATATAGAATATATGGTATCTCTCAAATCAGATTCATTTATAATGCTGAAACAAAAAAAAGGGTAAAACATTACCATTAGAATTGGTAAACTTAGATACTTTAGCATTGGTTTATTTGTATTATATTGTTCTGCCCTATTATGTTCATGATTTATTTAATTACGAATCCTTTCATCCAATCTTCAAGTGAAGGCAGACTTATTACTGAATCATCTACAGAGGAAGTCACTTGTGCCATACTTGCCGATAGCCATTTAAAAAAATCCGCAAATCTTAAATTTTGTAGTTTTGCCGGTGGCATTTGGTCTGGTGAAATTTGCTTCAGTTTATCCATATTGGCTCCTTCGACCCCAATAGCATAAAAATAGTATTTCTTACTATTCACATCTTTTTGTATTATGTCTTGCAGATCTGATAGATTTGGTAAATCAGTAGGTTCCCCATCGGTAATCACAATTATCCATGGTCGATAATAGGGCTGTCCCGTTAATTTGTACCAACTTTTTCTTGCTTCAACCAGATTTATTCCTTCTTGAATTGCTTCTCCCATACATGTTGCCCCATCGGCAATTAAATTAGGCATTGTAAATTCACTTGCTAATGCAGGATTCTGAATTACTTTTACCCAACTTTCAAATGTAATAATAGCTACTTCCAACCTGTTGGCTGTCGTTGGATCCTCACTTATTTCAGAATGAAATAACTCTATTCCTTTTTGCAATTCGCGAATAGGACGTCCACTCATTGACCCTGATATGTCTAAAAGTAAAACACAGAGACACTTCTGCTCGTAATTAGCGGGTGATTGAACATTAATCATTGTTGGTTTATTAATTTAATTTTTTTACTGATTTTGTTGTTATTAAATATCTTAGCATTAGTTTAATTCGTATTACTTTAAATATGCAATTTCTTTTTTGTTAACCAATAATCTGTAAAATCTCAAATTCGCCCTTAAATATTTTTGCTAATAATTGATTTGAAAGGTTAATATACTCTAAATGTAACACTACTACTTTAATTGACTCCTAAAATATTCGGTTTTGTTTATATAACCAAACCTTTCTGTTTAAATATTTTGTCCTTTTCAGGTGTTGTTGGGCATCTTTATTTTACTCTAAAAAAGGATGGCCACCACCTATACCCGCAGGATCAACCTTTACATCAATGGCCGGGAGGTCCGCAATGACATTGCCTCCATCAGGGCAGAGCTAGCCAAGTTGACAGCGCAGCAGGCGCATATGATCAGGGGGAGTGCCGATTATGTGGCCACTACCGGCCGGATACGGGAACTGCGTCCCATCATTAATCAGCATAACCACGACCTTAAATACACCAATAAGCTGTGGGGGAG
>CAZYHL010000109.1:5051-6628 GCA_964646795.1 uncultured Syntrophomonadaceae bacterium | reverse complement strand
ATCACCGTACCTTGCGCAGGGGTTTCCCGGAGGTAATCTTTTGCCAGGGGAAAAGTGAGGAGCAAGTAACTATAATTTTTAAATCCCTTGCCGAGAAAAACGGGAATGTTCTTGCAACCCGGGCCTGGCCTTCTCTCCATGCGGCTGTTTTAACCTGTTGCCCGGAAGCGGAATACCATGCTGCTGCCCGGATCATAAGTTATGGTTCTCCCGGCGGAAGCGCAAGGGAGGGGAAAATCCTGGTTGTTTCAGCAGGGACAGCCGATATGCCGGTGGCGGAAGAAGCTGTCATTAGTGTCAGTTATATGGGGCATCAGGTGGAGAAGGTTTACGATGTCGGAGTGGCAGGGATTCACCGGCTACTCGCCTATCGGGAGAAACTTGAAACAGCTGCCGTGATTATTGTGGTGGCCGGCATGGAAGGAGCCCTAGCTAGTGTGGTGGGAGGCCTGGTGGATGTTCCCGTCATAGCCGTTCCCACCAGCGTGGGTTACGGCGCAAACTTCGGCGGGCTTTCAGCTCTGTTAACGATGCTGAACAGCTGCTCAAGCGGTATAGGAGTTGTAAATATAGATAACGGTTATGGCGCTGCCGCCCTGGCTGATGTCATAATTCGCAGCGCCGAGAAAAATGGAGGGGAATGATTTATGAAGCGTGCCCTGGAGAAAAAAACGGCGTTGGAGAAAATTATCGCCCAAATGGGCGGAGCCCTGGTAGCCTACTCCGGCGGGGTTGATTCCACTTTTCTGGCCAAGCTGACCCGGGACCTGTTGGGCGACAGGTTTTTAGCCGTTTTGGCTAGCTCTGAACTATATCCTCGCAGGGAAATTGAGGAGGCAATCCGCCTGGCCCGGAAACTCGAACTAAACCACATTCTTATCGCCGCGGAGGAATTACGCAAAGAAGAATTTGCCGACAATTCACCGGAAAGGTGTTACATCTGCAAGAGGGCCCTATACACCAAGCTTAAAGAAATTGCCGCCAACCACGGGCTTCCCTTTGTTTTGGACGGAGCGAACCATGACGATTCGCAAGATTTTCGCCCCGGGGAGCGGGCGGCTGCCGAGCTGGGGGTTCTCAGCCCCTTAAAGCAGGTAGGCCTGACTAAAGAGGAGATACGCAGTCTTTCCAGGGAGATGGATTTGCCCAACTGGGATAAGCCGTCTTTTGCCTGTCTATCTTCCCGTTTCCCTTATGGGGAAAAAATCACAAAAGAAAAAATTGTAATGGTGGAAGAGTCTGAGGACTTTCTTTACAATATGGGGGTTAAGCAGTACAGGGTCAGGTGCCACGGCAAATTGGCCCGTATTGAAGTGGGCAAGGAGGACTTTCCCAAGCTCTTGGCGGCCGCCGGAAAGCTTACGGAGAAATTTAAAAAATTCGGCTTTGATTTCGTTTGTTTGGATTTGGAAGGGTACAGAACGGGCAGCATGAACGAGGTGCTGCCGCAAGAATAGGGAATTTTTAATGTCCGTCAAAACACCTGCGCTTGCTATCACCCGGCAACGGGCGCCGGTGTTTTTATTTCCCACGGTTTCAGGGAACCAAACCCATTTATATAGTTGTGAGCCTAAAAG
>CAZYHL010000109.1:0-4951 GCA_964646795.1 uncultured Syntrophomonadaceae bacterium | reverse complement strand
CCCCATAACCGTCATTGAATTGCCGGGAGAAAGGACTTGACAGATAGCAAAAAAGGCGTGATTATGTCAGAAGCATGCTATTGTAATCCTACAGGCGTGGTTATGTCAGAAGTATGTTATGGAGAGTGAAGTCGGCCGTAATATGTGGTATAATAAAGTGTTAAGTTTGTCTTTAAGGAAGGGATACCATGAGCGATTTTGAGTTAAGGTCTCAATTTTCTCCCGCCGGTGACCAGCCCCAGGCGATTGCTCAATTATTGGACGGGCTAAGGAAAGGTTACCGCCATCAGACTTTACTGGGAGTAACCGGTTCCGGTAAAACCTATACCATGGCTAACATCATAGAAGCGGTTAAGCGACCGACGCTGGTTATCGCTCCCAACAAAACCCTGGCAGCCCAGCTTTGCGGTGAATTTAAAGATTTTTTTCCCAATAATGCCGTGGAGTACTTTGTCAGCTACTACGACTATTATCAACCTGAGGCCTATGTTCCCCAGACAGACCAGTATATAGAAAAGGATGCCTCCATTAACGATGAAATTGATAAACTGCGCCATTCGGCTACCAGTGCCCTTTTCGAACGACGGGACGTTATTATTATAGCCAGCGTTTCCTGCATCTACGGCCTGGGTTCTCCCGAAGAATACCGTGAACAAGTCTTAAGCTTGCGTCCGGGAATGGTTAAGGACAGGGATGTAATTCTTAAAAACTTGGTGTCTATCCAGTACAGCCGCAACGACCTTGACCTCAAGCGGGGTACTTTCCGGGTGAGGGGCGACGTTCTGGAAATATTCCCCGCCTCTTTTGCGGAAAAAGCGGTACGGGTGGAGTTCTTCGGCGACGAAATAGAGCGCATCATGGAGATGGATCTTTTAACGGGGGAAATACTGGGTTTAAGAAATCACTTGGCCGTGTTTCCCGCCTCCCACTTTGTCACTTCCCGGGAAAGGCTCGAAAAGGCCTTAATAGATATAGAAGCGGAACTGGAAGAGCGTCTGGCTTACCTGAGGGGTAAAGCGAAGCTGCTGGAAGCACAGCGCCTGGAACAGCGAACCAAGTATGACCTGGAAATGCTGCGGGAGATCGGTTTTTGCACGGGTATTGAGAATTATTCCCGGCATTTAGACGGCCGTCCTTCCGGCAGCCGGCCCAGTACCTTGCTGGATTATTTCCCTCAGGATTTTCTGTTAATGATCGACGAGTCCCATATCACTGTGCCCCAGATAGGCGGGATGTATGCCGGGGACAGGTCCCGCAAGGAAACCTTGGTTGAGCACGGCTTCCGTCTTCCCTCGGCTCTGGACAACCGGCCCTTGAATTTCCGGGAGTTTGAAGGTTTGGTTAACCAGGTTGTATATATATCCGCCACCCCCGGGCCCTACGAAGGGAAGCACAGTCAACAGACAGTAGAGCAAATCATCCGGCCGACAGGCCTGGTAGACCCGGAAATCAAGGTATTGCCGGTTAAGGGGCAGGTTGAGCATCTCTACGGCGAAATAACCTTAAGGGTAAAGCAAGGAGAAAGAGTATTGGTTACTACCCTGACAAAAAAGATGGCTGAAGATTTAACGGATTACCTGGCCGACCTGGGCGTAAAGGTCCGTTACCTTCATTCCGATGTGGAGACCCTGGAGCGGATGGAAATAATCAGGGATTTACGGCTGGGCGTCTTTGATGTCTTAGTAGGGATTAACTTGCTTAGGGAAGGGCTTGACTTGCCGGAGGTTTCCCTTGTAGCTATTCTGGATGCCGATAAAGAAGGGTTCTTGCGCTCTACCCGTTCTCTCATTCAGACAACGGGACGGGCTGCTCGCAATGTACGCGGCACAGTCATTATGTATGCGGACCAGGTAACGGAATCCATGGCGGCGGCTATTGAGGAAACCGAGCGTCGCCGCCGTATCCAGATGCAATACAATAAGGACCACGGCGTCACTCCTACCACCATTCAAAAAGCGGTGCGCGGCGTTATCGAGGCTACCCGGACGGCTGAGGAGCAAGAGCCTTATTTTACACCTAAAAAACTGAGTAATTTGAGCAGGGAAGAAAAAGCGAAAGTTATGGACGACCTGGAAAAAGAAATGAACCAAGCGGCCCGCAACCTCCAGTTTGAAAGGGCGGCGGAGCTCCGTGACATGCTTTTTGAACTTAAAAGGGATGCCGACCCGAAAAGTTACAGGCGGGGGAAAAAGACGAGTCGGAAACATAAGAAAACTATTTTTGCCGAGGACAGGAGGATTGTTGAATGACGGACAAGATAATCATTAAGGGCGCGAGGGAACATAATTTAAAGAATATTAACCTGGAGATACCCCGGAGCCATCTGGTGGTGATAACGGGCCTGAGCGGTTCCGGCAAGTCATCTCTGGCTTTTGACACTATTTATGCCGAAGGACAGCGCCGCTATGTGGAATCCCTTTCGGCCTATGCCCGTCAGTTTTTGGGCCAGATGGAAAAACCCGACGTGGATTCCATAGAAGGACTCTCCCCGGCAATATCTATTGATCAAAAAACAACCAGCCGCAACCCCCGTTCAACGGTTGGAACGGTAACGGAAATATATGATTACCTGCGCCTTTTATTTGCCCGGATAGGCCATCCTCACTGCCCTGACTGCCATATTCCTATTGAGCAGCAGACTGTCCAGCAGATGGTGGATCGGATTATGGAGCTTCCCGCCGGCAGTAAGCTGGAAATCCTCTCTCCCCTGGTCAGGGGGCGCAAGGGTGAATACCAGAAGCTTATGGAAAATATTCGGCAGGAAGGTTTTATCAGGATGCGGGTGGATGGCGAGATAAAGCTTTTGGAAGAAGAAATTAAGCTTGATAAAAACAAGAAGCATACCATTGAGGTGATAGTAGACCGCCTTGTGGTTAAAGAAGGACTGGGAAAAAGGTTGGCGGATTCCCTGGAAACCGCCCTGAAGCAATCGGGCGGACTGGTGTCCGTGCTGGTTCATGGCCGAGAGGAAGAACTTTTATTCAGTGAGAAATTCGCCTGTACCAACTGTGGTTTCAGCATAGAAGAATTATCTCCCCGGATGTTCTCCTTTAACAGCCCTTACGGTGCATGCGAAGCCTGCAGCGGCTTAGGTTTCCAGGCGGAAGTGGATCCTGAGCTGGTGGTACCTAATCCCGACCTGACTCTGGCTGAAGGGGCTGTCCTGCCCTGGAACCGGAGCAGCGGCTTTGGCTATTACCAGCAGATGCTGCTGACAACGGCAGCCCATTACGGCATCGACGTGAATAAACCCTACGGAGAACTCTCCCCTGCGGAAAAAGAATTGATTATGTACGGCAATAAAGGAGAAGTGCTGGAGTTTATCTATCGGGGGATCAACGGCCGGCGGCATCGCTTCAGCCGGGCCTTTGAAGGTGTTATTCCAAATCTGACTCGCCGCCTGAAAGAAAATGCTTCCGATAACATGCAGGAAGAAATATCGGAATATATAACGGAACGCCAATGTCCCGTCTGCCGGGGGGCCCGCCTTAAAGCGTCTACCTTGGCTGTCCTGACGGGAGGCAAAAACATTTCAGAAGTGGCGGCTTTTTCGGTAACCGATGCACGTACATTTTTCAGCTCCCTGCATTTAACGGAAAAAGAAGCATATATAGCCCGGCTAATATTGAAGGAAATCGACGCCCGCCTCGGGTTCTTGTCCAATGTCGGTCTTAACTATCTGGCCCTTGACCGTCCTGCCGGTACTCTTTCGGGAGGGGAAGCCCAGCGCATTCGCCTGGCAACGCAAATCGGTTCGGGTTTGACGGGAGTTCTCTATATCCTGGACGAACCGAGTATCGGCTTGCACCAGCGGGACAACCGGCGCCTGTTAAAGACCTTGAAAGGGCTGAAAGACCTTGGCAACACGGTAATAGTGGTTGAACACGACGAGGAAACCATTCGTTCCGCCGACTATATTGTTGATATCGGGCCCGGCGCCGGCGATGCCGGGGGCGAAGTTGTGGCGGCAGGAGATGTTTCCTTTGTCATGGATTGCCCCGCTTCTATAACAGGACAGTACCTGAAAGGGGAACGGGAAATAGCTCTCCCGGCAGGGCGCAGGCTGCCCAACGGGAAGGAAATCGTAATCAGGGGAGCCAGAGGGCACAACTTAAAGGACGTTGACATCGCTATACCTTTGGGTGTTTTTATTTGCGTCACGGGAGTTTCCGGTTCCGGCAAGAGCACCTTGATTAATGAAATACTATATAAAGCGCTGGCTCAAAAACTGCACCGGGCTCGCAGTCGTCCTTTAGAATATGCCTCTATTGAAGGAATAGAGCATCTGGATAAAGTCATAGAAGTTGACCAATCGCCGATCGGGCGCACCCCCAGATCTAATCCTGCTACGTATACAGGCTTGTTTGACGGTATCAGGGAGTTGTTTTCCTTCACCCGGGAGGCTAAAGCCAGAGGGTATCTGCCCGGCCGGTTCAGTTTTAATGTCAAGGGTGGGCGTTGTGAAGCTTGCCGCGGTGATGGTATAATCAGAATTGAAATGCATTTTCTGCCGGATGTTTATGTTCCCTGCGAGGTATGCAAAGGGAAACGCTACAACCGGGAAACTTTGGAGGTGCGCTACAAAGACAGAAACATTGCCGATATTTTGGCTATGACCGTTAAAGAAGCCCTGGAATTTTTCGATGCTATCCCCAAGCTGAAGCGCAAGCTGCAAACCCTTTACGACGTCGGCCTTGGTTATATCAAGCTGGGACAGCCTGCCACGACTCTCTCGGGCGGGGAGGCCCAGCGGGTGAAGCTGGCGACGGAACTGGCAAGGCGCAGCAACGGGCGGACTATCTATATTTTGGACGAGCCGACTACCGGTCTCCACATGGAGGATATCAAGCAGCTTCTTTTTATCCTGGAAAGGCTGGTGGATGCGGGCAATACCGTTTTAGTTATTGAGCATAACCTGGATGTTGTCAAGCGGGCCGATTATATTATTGAC
>CAZYHL010000108.1:0-6636 GCA_964646795.1 uncultured Syntrophomonadaceae bacterium | reverse complement strand
CTACCCCCGAACCTACTGTTCCAAGTCCGATTATCGCCAGCTTAACCTGTTTTTTTACTGCCAAATTTTTTCACCTTCCTCTTTGGCTTAAGTAACTTCTTTTGGCTTTAAGTCAGCTACAAAAAGAATTTCCTTATATTATATCACCCTGCCGACGGTGGGACAATCTTTTTCAGAGCGCATGGGGATTTTTTCGCCAAGCAGCCTTATTATCGTGCATTTAAGCAAAAAAAAAGCGCCTGCCTTATCTTTTCCGGTTCACTCAAAATTTGTTTGAAAGATCTGCTCGTCAAATTTTGTATTTAAGCTGATTTCTTTAAAAGAATGCTCTGCCGTCAGCTCGCCGTCTTCGCCATAGGTCTCGATGCGGACGGGCATCAAGGTTTTGGTGTCCAGCCAGAATATTTCCGTCTTTCGCATGAGGGAAGCGTCACAAGGCTCGACTTCAAGTTTAAAGTAACTTCCCTGGTCATATTTTTCCTTTCCCAGATAAACCGCCCGGTCGGCATCAAGGATATTTTGCAGATAGTTCCGGAGCATAAAAGGCGGTACAGGATAAGGTTCAAGGTCCAAGTCAGCCTTGAACCATTCATCCAGCTCTTCCTCGTAAATATAGGTAAAAAGGCCGTCGCTGATAAATTTTTGGCTTGTACCTTCCGGGAGCCGTACATCAACCCGGCAGAAACCGGTGCCTAAATACCATTGTTCCGTTTCGTACTTCTTTATGGTTTTATCCGTTTTAATTCTCAGTTCTGAAAGAGCGTGATAACTGTCCAGTTCAGGCATCCTTTTTTCCAGACGGCTTTTCATGCTGGCAGCCGTCGGCTCGCCGCAGCCTACCAGAAGAAGTATCATTGCCAGAACCGCCGCAAGGTATAGCCTTTTCATGAACTTAACCCCTTTAGCATGGATTTGACCAGACCTGCAATCAGCTTGCGGAATTCATTTCCGCTTGTCTCCTTTTATTATTACTTCCATAGCCCTGGGAATATGATGCAAAATATCGGAGGCAATCATGCCTCTTTTCCCCTGTTCCTGAGCCGCCAGATCGCCGGCTAAACCGTGGATATAAACAGCCGCAGGAGCGGCGGCCGCAGGGGCTGCCCCTTGGGCAATGAACCCGGCCACAAGCCCGGTTAAAACATCTCCGGCTCCTCCTGTCGCCATGCCGTCGTTTCCAGTTGCATTGATATAGGCTTTGCCGCCGGGAAGAGCCACCACCGTCGGCGCTCCTTTTAAGACTATGATAGCTTGCCACTGGGAAGCTTTTTCCCGGGCTAACTCCAGGGAGTTCCTGACCACATCTTTTTTGGATAACCCGGCCAGCCGCGCCATTTCTCCTGGATGAGGCGTTATGACGGGAGGGACGGCGGCCCCGGCCAGCATCCCGCTGTCAGGGGCTATCGCGTTAAGGGCATCGGCATCCAAAACCAAGGGTCCGGGATAATTCTCCAAAAGGCTGCCGATTATTGTCCGGATGTTTTCTCCTGCCGTGAGGCCCGGTCCCGCAGCCAGGACGCTGCTTTTAGCCGCAAGCTTAAGCAGGCCGGCACATATTTCCGGGGAAAGAGATCCCTCCCCGGTTTCCTCCAAAGGGATATGCATAACTTCGGGCATGAGTCCCGCCGTAATACTATGCAAGCCGGCTGGGATACCCAGCGTAACCAGCCCCGCCCCCGAACGCTGGGCTGCCATGGAAGTGAAATAAGCCGCTCCCGTAAAACCCGAAGCGCCGGCCAGGACGAAAACCCGGCCGTAATCTCCCTTATGGCTGTCCTCCCGCCTTGGCGGAAGCAGGCCGCAAACAATATCCGGGGTTAAAAGACTCACGCCGGTAGCATCCACGGCATACCGAGTCGGAATAAAAATATCCGCTACTTGCAGGCGGCCGCAGTATTCCCTGCCCGGAAAAAACAACTGGCCTCTTTTGGGAAAAGCGAAAGTAACGGTCAGCCATGCTTTTACGGCAGCCCCCAGCACCTCTCCCGAATCAGCATCAATACCCGAAGGGATATCGGCGGCGATAACCCTGCCCTCAAAACCGTTCAAGACGTCAATTATGCCTTTGTATATCCCTTCGACCTTCCTTGTAATGCCTGTTCCCAGAAGACAATCCACGGCAAAATCAGCGCTTTGCAAAGACTGGTCCAGCTTATCCAGGTCAGCCTCTACTAATATATGCTGGAGGGGTACCGGACTATGCTCAAGAATACGGTAGTTAACAGCGGCGTCTCCGTGCAATTTTTCCCGGGGAACAGCCACCCAAGCAGTAACCGCCGCCCCAGCAGCCGCCAGGTGACGGGCGGCAACAAAGCCGTCGCCACCGTTATTGCCGCCGCCGCAAATTACGGCAATCCTCTTGCCGGCCGGAGAGGCCACGGCAGCTATGGCCGCAAATATCGCCCTGCCGGCATTTTCCATCATAATGAGAGTTGGCATTCCCGCTTCCGCCTCGGCGCGTTTTTCCGCCTGCCTCATCTGAGCTACCGTCAACACTTCCATTTTACTTCTGCTCCCGTTTAACCAGATAATCCTCAATGGCCTTATGCAGGGCATCCGCAGCCAGGTTTGAACAGTGGAGCTTTTGCTTGGGCAGCCCTCCCAGCTCTCTGGCCACATCGTCATTAGAAACCGCCAGTGCTTCTTTCAAAGGCTTTCCTTTAACCATTTCCGTAATAATACTGCTGGTGGCAATAGCGGCGCCGCAGCCGAAGGTTTTAAACTTCACATCGTCTAAAACCTCTCCTTCCCCCACCTTTATCGTTATTTTCATGATATCTCCGCATCTCATGTTACCCACCTCGCCAATCCCGTCGGGATTTTCGACTTCACCCACATTCCTGGGGTTGGCAAAGTGATCCATAACCTTTTCGCTGTATAATCCGTTTCCGCCTGCCATTATTTCTTCCTCCTCTCTTGCCCTGAATTTATCCCTTGTAAACAGATGACATCTGCCTCAGCCTTCCGACTATTTCCGGCAGGACTTCCAGCACGTAATCTACTTCTGCCTCAGTATTGTTTTTTCCCAGTGTAAGCCTGAGAGAGCCGTGGGCTGTTTGATGATCCAAGCCCATGGCCATCAAGACGTGAGACGGTTCCAGGGAACCCGAAGTGCAGGCCGAGCCGCTTGAAGCCGCTATGCCTTTCATATCGAGGCTTAAGAGTAAGGATTCCCCTTCAACGTACTGAAAACTCATATTGACATTTCCCGGGAGTCTTTTTTCACGGTGCCCGTTGAGTTTCGCATCGGGTATTTTAAGCAGCCCGTCAATAAGTTTATCCCGCAGGAAAGAGGTATGGGCGGCTTTCCCGGGTATATCCGCCACGGCCAACTCAATAGCCCGGCCCATTCCGATAATACCCGGTATATTTTCAGTTCCCGGCCTGATTTTTCTCTCCTGGCCGCCGCCGAAAACAAGCTTGCTTATTTTAGTTCCTTTGCGGATGAAAAGCGCGCCGACGCCTTTCGGCCCGTAAAACTTATGGGCAGCCAGGGTCAGCATGTCGACGCCCAAATCCTTGAGATCAACAGGGATATTGCCGATAACCTGAACAGCGTCTGTATGGAAGGATACTCCCTTTTTCCGCATCAACGCGGCTATTTCCTTGATAGGCTGGAGGCTGCCGACTTCGTTATTGGCCATCATAATCGAAGCCAAAATCGTATCGTCCCTGACGGCCGAGGCCGCTTGTTCCGCCCCTACCAAACCATCCTTATCAACGGGCAGGTAGGTAACGGAAAAACCTTCTTTCTCCAGGGCCTTGCATGCATCCAGTACGGCATGATGCTCAATGGCAGAAGTAATTATGTGTTTGCCTTTTTTCCTCAAAGCCCTGGCTGCTCCGAGGACAGCCATGTTATCCGCTTCCGTACCGCCTGAGGTGAAAACGATCTCTTCCGGCCGGGCGTTAATCGCCGCGGCAACTTTTTCCCTGGCTTCTTCCAAGCCTTTCTTTACCTCCCTCCCGAAGGCATGCAGGCTTGAAGGGTTACCGAAATTATCTTTTAGGTAGGGCAGCATCGCTTCCAATACCCGGCTGTCCAACGGCGTGGTAGCCCCGTTATCCATGTAAATTTTTTTCATCTTTGTAGTCCTCCTTACCAGCATTTTGAGGTAACTTTTTGGCAATAAGGTCGCCGAGGGTAACATCATCCAATACTTCCTGCATGGAATCCCTCAGCTTTTCCCAGACGCCGCGGGCTAAACATTGTTCATGCCGGCCGCAGGCGTGGTCTTCCTCATCATTAAGCAAACATTCCACCGGAGCAATGGGGCCCTCCAGGGTGCGAATAATATGGCTGATTGGTATTTCTGCCGGTGGTTTGCTGAGCACGTACCCTCCCCGGGCTCCTCTGACACTATCAATCAACCCGGCCCGGCGTAATTCTAAAAAAATTTGTTCCAAAAAGTAAAAGGAAATATTCTCTTTTTGGGCAATTTTGGGCAAGGACAAGGGGCCTTTGCTGTAGTTTAGAGCAAGGAGTACCATAGCCCTTACCCCATACTCACCCTTTGCCGACATTCTCACGCCGTTTCCCTCCAATCCCTACTAAAATAATAGGGTATCATCATAAAAAAAAAGTGAATCCCGAGTTAATCGCTCTGTTTTATTAGTTTACATTAATTTGCTTCAAATGTCAAGGCAGGAACATAAATTTTCAGTTATCCTTTCCCTCTACGCTAACCATTGCCGCGGCTATTTCCTTGCCGTGAGTCAAAGAAATAAATATTTTCCTTACGCCTATTTTTTTAGCCCTTAAGGCCGCTTTCCCCCTCAGGGAAAGGTGCGGCCTGCCGCCGGGGCTTGTTAAGATGCTGATATCCCGCCAGGAAATGCCGCTGTCCCGAAAACCGAGGGATTTATATACCGCTTCCTTCGCTGCGAAACGGGCGGCCATGGAAGGGTAAGGATTCTTTTTGCTCATTATGTATTCCCTCTCAGCCTCGGTAAAAACTCTTTCAATAAACCTGCCCCCTCTTCTTTGATGTATTTGTTTGATGCGAGATATCTCCACCAAGTCCAAGCCGTTTCCTAATAACATATTATTGCTCCTTTTCATTAATATAATTGTGCAAATTACTGAATTTATGCAGCCTAAGCACATAAAATAACCAGTTCATGGAAAAGATAAGGCGGATGGAGGTGGGTGTTAAATGTTCAATCTAATCTATTCCCTGGCAGTCCTGTTAATCCTCATTATCCTGACGGAGCGAATATACAGTCTTTACAATGCCTACAAAAATTCGGAGAAGGATATCTACAGGTCAAAACTGGAAGTCCTGAAGGTTATCTCCAAACATGAATGCTTTCAGGAAAGAAACAGTGAAGCTTTTGAAAAATGGCTGGCCAATATCCTCGTTACCCTCAGTTATACCAACCCCAGGATTGACGGCACCCAAAGCAGTGACGGGAAAGACGCCTCCTGCCTGGACGAAAAAGAAAACAGGGTCTATGTCCAATGTAAACTCCGGGAACCGGAGAACTTCGACAAGGAAACAGACAGGCCCGACCTGCAAAAGCTAGTCGGCGCCATGTTGGTTGACGGCGTCAAGAAAGGCCTGGTTATAACCGCCTCCACCTTTACGGCGGAAGCCCGGGACTACGCGAAAAAACTGCCCAAGGGTTATGAATTAATTCTTATCAACGGCGATGAATTGATGGAAAAGCTTTACCATATCCGCAAGCTCCAACTGGAACCTTTGCTTAAGCCGCTCAAGGCGGACTAGCCGCTTAAACTGATTTTAGCTCCCGCCATAGCAGGTTAAGGGCTTCGAAGGCAGCCCTGCCTTTGATTTTCTCGCGGTTACCCCTGAAATAAAATTTTTGTACCTTGACAAACTCGGCGCCTGCCATACCGATAAAAACCAAGCCGACAGGTTTTTCCGCCGTGCCGCCGTCGGGGCCTGCCAAGCCGGTGACGGCCAGGGCATAATCAGCGCCCGCCTTTTGCCTGGCATTCCGGGCCATTGCCGCCGCTGTTTCTGCGCTAACGGCCCCATAATCAGCCAGGATTTTTTTCTCTACCCCCAGCGCTTTATTTTTCAGCTCCTCGCTGTAAACGGTAAAACCACCCAGGAAATAACGGGAACTACCGGCCGTATTGGTAATCAAGTCCGCTAAACGGCCGCCAGTGCAGGATTCGGCAACCACAAGGGTTTTGCCCTTTGCGAGCAAGGCGCTGCCGATAACCCCGGCAAAGGTGTCGCAATCCTGGCCATAAATATAAGGACCGACAATCTCCCTTATTTCCCTTTCCTTTCCCGCTATCAGTTTTTCCGCTTCTGCTTTAGTTTCCCCCCCGGCGGTAATCCTTAGATGAACCTCGAAACTCCCCACCAGAGGAGCCACCGTTGGGTTGGTTCCCTCAAAATGCGCCGCCAGCCTTTCGGCCGCCAAGGCTTCGCTGATCCCGGCCAATTTAAGCACCCTGGATATAATCACCTTTCCAGCCGCTTTCTTTCTCAGCAAGGGTACCGCCTTCTCCATAAACATTGGCTTAAGTTCCTCGGGAGGGCCCGGCAAAAGAACAACCGTCTTGCCCTCTTTTTCCAGGTATATCCCGGGAGCGGTACCGTTCGTATTAGGCAGAAGCAACGCGCTTTCCGGCAGTAAGGCTTGCTTGAGGTTGTTTGC
>CAZYHL010000107.1:3912-6678 GCA_964646795.1 uncultured Syntrophomonadaceae bacterium | reverse complement strand
ATAACCGATGCCTTTTCAATTCCTTTTTGCTTTTCTACTTCATTAACACCTGCCTATTCTTATCCTTAATAACGTAATTACCGTTATTGCTTTCTGACCCATTCAGCAAAAGGTGAAGCAGCGCATATTTTCCCGGAGCAATATCAATAAAATCCAAACAGTCCACGCCGGCTTTCAGAAAGGGGGTAATGAAACCGCCTTCCCAAAAGTATTCTTCTAAAACGATAAGCCTGACATTATTTAAATTGTCGAGGTACTCTGTCAATATTTCCGGTTCCGGTGAAACAAAGGCTTGTTTCCTGCCCACCACAATAATTACATCCGGTTCAACAGGATAGGTGGCTTCATAGTAGAAACTGTCGCTTAGCCGGCTGCTTGCTGCCGGAATTTCCGGCAGGGGCGTCGCTTCCGTCACCTCCATAAATCCCTTGATAAGGTTGTCCAAATCCTCTTCAAGCCCTTTTAATTCGCTGCCGCTAGAGAGATAAGGATTAACAACTATTTCGAACTCGGCCAGCAGAGAGACTATTTCATCTCCCTTTTCACGGTCCAAGGCAAGCACACCGATTTTTTTGCCCGCCAGTTCCCCGGCAAACTGCCGGGTCATGAAGTTTAAAACCGTCGTTTCCCACACAGTTAAGATATTGTTTTTTCTTTCATCCTCCTCAGCCAGGTCGTTTATCTCCTTTTTCAGCTCAAAATATCTTGTTTCCAGCGCATCGATGATGCCTTTTTGCTGTTCAACAACAACACTTTCCGCGAAAGAAGTGCCTATCATAATTCCGATCCCTAAGGATAGGAAAACGGCCACCAGAGAGATTATATGCTCTTTGAAGTAAACCATCTTAAATGACCTCACTCAAAAAATAAGTTTTAAACGGAGCACTAGCAGGCGGATAAAATGCTGCATGACGGGAGACAAGGAAAAAATAACCGCCGCCGGCAAGATTGCAGCCAACAAGATGAGAAGCAAGGATTTGCCTTTATGCTTACCAGTGTACAAAAGGCTTACACCCTTGGCATCAACCAGGGAGGAGCCTACTTTCAGCCTGATCAAAAAAGTGCTTGCCATGCCTGGCCTCCCCTTTTCCAGGAAATCGATCATATTCGTATGGGTTCCCAGAGCTACAATTAGTTTGGCCTTTTTTTCATAAGCCAGCAATAAAGCGATATCTTCACTCGTTCCCGGACAAGGGAAAACAGTATAAGCGAGCTTATGTTCCCGGCATTTTTCCTCTCCCGGAGCTCTTCCGTCAGGGTAAGCGTGCAGTACAATTTCTTTCCCTCTTTTCATGGCACCGTCGCTGACACTGTCCATATCGCCGATAATTATATCAGGTATAAGTCCGAATTCCAGCAAAGCATCGGCACCCCCGTCTACCCCGATAATAACAGGCTTTTCTTCTTCGATGTAATGCAGAATAGCCTTTAAATCCTCATAGTAATTTCGTCCCCTGACCACAACTAAAACATGCCGGCCTTCGATATCAGTTTTTAAATCCGGCATCTGTATCTTGCCAAGGATAATATCCTTTTCTTTTTTAGCATATTCCAAAGTATTCTCAACGAAGCCGTCTAATAATCCGGCCAAATCCACCAAGGCGCTTTTGGCTAAAATATCTTCATTGCTGACAATTCTTCCTGAGGCAATTCTCTCCCCTTTTTGGTATATCTCCTCCCCTGCAATCTTTATGACCTCACCGTCATTTAATTTGTCAAAAACATCTCTGTCTATTTCCAACAATAATACCCCTCTGGCAAGTAAAGCCGAAGGACCTTTGTTCGGATAACGGCCTGTCATGAAAGGCTGCGCGTTAATGACTCCTTTAACCCGGCATCTTAATAGCCCTTCCGCGGCCACTTCGTCCAGATCGGGATGATCCAACAAGACAATCGACCCGGGCTTGAGCCGGCTGAACAATTTTTTTGTTACTTTATCTTTCCGGAGGATTCCTTTGAGCCTGTTTTTTGCATTCAAGATAGAAACACCAACTTTATCCGTTATTCTTTAGTATGTTTAATGCAGCGGATTATATTTATTAAAAGCAAATGCTTTTTCCCCTGTGTAATAATTGTTTATCGATAAGAAGTATTTAGAAAATGCTCTAGGTAATATTAGCGAAAAAAAACACCTTTTATCTTTATGAGGATAAAAGGTGTTTTTTTGAAATTATCTTATCAGTGAACTCCAGGGTGACGGTAAGACAGCCTCAGCCTGTCGGCCACTAGTGCGATAAATTCCGAATTTGTCGGTTTTCCCCTCTCTGTGTTGATGGTATACCCAAAAAACTTTTTAATCGTATCAATATTATTACGTGACCAGGCTACTTCAATAGCATGCCTGATTGCTCTTTCCACCCTGCTCGCAGTAGTATCATATTTGCCGGCTATCCGGGGATAAAGCACCTTGGTAACCATGCCGAGCAGTTCTACTTCTTCTATAACCATTAGTATTGCTTCCCTTAAATATAAATAACCTTTTATATGAGCGGGTATGCCTATTTCATGAATAATGCTTGTGACTTCTTCATGCAGGTCTTTCTTTTTAATCTGGATGGGAGGAGGGTTGCCGGTTTTTGTCTGGCCGTTTGCCAGTTGTCTGATTCTATCAGCCAGCGTATCCATATTAAAGGGTTTTAGAATATAATATGATGCCCCTAATTCTACCGCTCTTTGCGTAACCGTCTCCTGCCCGAAAGCCGTCAGCATAATTACTTTCGGCGCTTGTTTCAAACTCAAATTCGGCAACTCTTCCAAGACTCCCAA
>CAZYHL010000107.1:0-3812 GCA_964646795.1 uncultured Syntrophomonadaceae bacterium | reverse complement strand
TTGCCAAAAATCCCAAAATCGGTATTTTTATTAATATTGCCCATAATATCATGTTCATCAATAAAAACACCGTTCTTTTCACCCGGATAACCTTTACGGGCCTCCTTGATACTGATTATATCTGCTTTAACTATTTCTCCTTCCTCAATATCAATTGGTTTATTCGTGTCAATGTCCGTAATTATATGACCCAAAGCTCCGTATATTCCTGTTTCCTGGTCAAAAAAAGTCATTGTTCCCACTCCGGCGGCACCGTCACGGATATAGAGCCCGATTTGAAAGGTATGGGAGTCGGTGCACAACAGTGGTGCTACTTCTATTTCCATCATTTGCTCGTCCCTTCGTACCTTAAGCTTGATTTTCTCGCCGTCTTTGCTTAATTTCCTGATCAATTTGCTGACTTGATTAAGGTTTTCGACAGGGACATTGTTTATTCCCACTATATAGTCACCTATTTTAATGCCCGCCTCTTTAGCGGGGGAGATTAGGCTGCCTTGATGATTAATCAGATTGTGCCCTACTACCAGTACTCCTTCGGCTTTCAGCTTGATACCGATTGAATGGCCGCCCGGTATTACTTTCATTTCCGGAAGCACATTCACTGTGATTTCTTTGATGGGGATTAACCCCAACAAGTGAAATTCCAGGGTAACCTTTCCTAATTTCAATGCTTTTAATGACATCTGGCCTCGATATATGTTTCCTTCTGAGCAAAGCGCCGTATTATTGATCTGGATTATATCTTCCCTGCTGCCTTTAACCTTGATGTTAAAAGGAAAGCTCCCTTCTAAAAAAAATTCGTCGCCTTCCAACAAGGTAATGTTCGTTGTGTCATTGAACAGCATGTTCCAGGGAATTGCAATTGAAGTCAATACGGCCAGACAAAGGCAAACATAATAGAGGTTTATTTGCCATTTTTGCTTATTTTTCAATTAAATCCACTCCTAATGCCTATATTTTGAAACCACCTCCATATTTCACTATCTAGCTCTTTAATACTAGCTATTATTAAAGTGTCCAACGGTTTAAAATTTATTACTGGCAAAAAAAAGACTGCTTCCCTGAAGCAGTCGAAAACCTTAAAAATATTAATTGAGTGCAATTTTTTTATTTTATTTTTTTAAACGGGCCAAAATATTTTTAGCCTGCAAAATAGCTCCTTTTTCTCCACCGTCCAGCATCCGGGCGATTTCTGCTTCTATTTCTTTTCCCTTTATGCTTTTGACAGAAGTCACAGTCCTCCCTGCGAGGGCTTCCTTAGTTATGCGGAAGTGCTTATCGGCCATAGCTGCAATTTGCGGCCAATGGGTAATACTAATAACCTGGTGGTGAAAAGCCAGCTTTAAAATTTTTTCACCTACCGCCCTGACGGTTTTACCGCCGATACCGGAGTCGAGTTCATCAAAAACTAATGTTGACACCCATTGCCATTCCGCCATAATGCTTTTCAAGGCTAGCATCACCCGTGACATTTCACCGCCGGAAACAATCCTCGCCAAAGGTTTTTCAGGTTCGCCAACATTAGCCGTAAAAAGGAACTCTGCCTTATCAAACCCTGTTTCTCCCAGTTCGCTTTTCTCAAAAGCAAGCATCATTTTTGCATTTTCCAAGGAAAGGCTGTTAAAGTGTTCTTTTAATTCCCCCTCAACAATTGCCGCTTTCGTTTTCCTTATAAGGGAAAGTTGTGCGGCAAGGCCGTTGAGTACCTTTAACAGCTCCTCTTTCTCTTTTTGGTAACGGCTTCTTCTTTCTGCATATGCTTCCAAATCTTTTTTCTCAGCGGCGATTTTTTCCGCATAGATAAAAATATCCTCGAGGGAGCCTCCATATTTCTTTTTTAATTTGCTTATTTCGGCCAGCCTTTTTTCAACAATTGCCAAACCTTCTGGATCAAAATTCACATTTTCGTTGATTATTCTTATTTCCCTGGCTGTATCTTGGATGACTTCAGCCGCGGCAACCAATTGTTCTCTCGCCGTAGCAATATTACTGTCCAGCTTGGATATATCCCGAAGCAAGGCCATTACTTTTTCGATCCTGTCGCTGACACTGTCATTATCACTGCTTTCGGACAGCTCATTGTAGGCCTCCAGCGTGCGGCCGTAAATTAAGTCGGCGCTTGCCAAGAGCTTTAACTGTTGTTCCAGCTCCTCTTCTTCACCTTCCTTTAATTTGGCCTCCCAAATTTCCTGCAGCTGGAAGTCATAGAGTTCAATCTTTCTCTTTCTTTCACTATCACTGCTAGACATGTCATTCAGCTGGTTTTCAATCTTTTTATACTTCTTAAAATTATCTTGATATTTTTCTCTCAAAGAAATCAATTCCGGACCGCAGAGCAGATCCAGCACTTCCAGGTGCTTTTTGACATCCAACAGGGACTGATGCTCATGCTGTCCGTGAAGATCTATCAAGTACTTGCCGATATTTTTCAATTGTGAGAGTGTTACTATGAATCCGTTGATACGGCACAAGTTTCTTCCCTGTTTGTTTATCTGCCGCGAGATTATCAGTTCTGAATCCTGCAAACCGGTAATAGCTTCTAATTCTTCTTTTGCGGTGCGATTGTGTTTTAAGGAAAAAAAGCCCTGAATCAATGATTCTTCTTCGCCGGTCCTTATGCTGTCCGTTGTTGCCCGTTCACCTAGGAGCAGCTTTAAAGCACCGACGATTATTGATTTACCGGACCCGGTTTCTCCGGAGAGAATGTTTAGTCCCGGCGAAAATTCAAGACAAACGTCCTCAATTAAAGCAAAGTTTTTAATTTCCAGGCGCAGCAGCATCTTACGATTTCTCCCCTATATCGTAATCACTGTTTTTTAACTTGTGGTGCAGCAGTTTATAAAAACTGATTTCTTTAAAATTCACCATCATGGTTTTATTCTTAGAGCTTTTAACAATAACCTCGTCTTCATCCTGGAGATTAAAAGCCAGCTGCCCGTCAATCGTTAATACTACTTCCGGGTGGCGCGTGCAAACCTGTATTTTTATTTCATCCCGTTCATGTACTATCACGGAACGATGGTGCAGTAAGTGGGGACAAATAGGAGTGATGATGATTACGTTCAAAGACGGATTTACTATCGGCCCTCCTGCCGATAGGGAATAACCCGTTGAACCCGTAGGAGTGGCTATAATGACTCCGTCGCCGGGATACCTTTCCAAAAAATCGTTATTAATATACGTTTTTAAAGCAATTATCCTAGAGAAAGGGCCCTTGGAAATAACGACATCATTAAGAACCTCGTACTGGGCTTTCTTAAGCCCTTTCCTGAAAACGGTAGCAGAAAGCATCATCCTCTGGAAAATGCCATATTCCCCGTTAATTAATTTTGCCAATCCTTTTTTTAGGTCTCTCGCCTCAACGGCTGTCAAAAAGCCCATATCGCCCAGATTGATGCCCATGATGGGAATATCTGTGCCTGCAAGATCCCGGGCAACCTTCAATATCGTCCCGTCTCCTCCCAGAACCAGGGCAAGATCCACATTCCCCTGCCAGGCTCGAGACGGTAAGCAGCCTGAGACTCCAAGCCTCGAGGCACTTTCTTCGTCAAAGCAAAAGGGAATCCCTTTCTCCTTTAAAAAGACCGTTATCTCTTTTATTATCGCTTCAATGTTTTCTTTTTGCCAGTTAGCTACTAAGGCTATGCCTTTCATAAATAACCCCCGGTTTTCAGAATAACGAGAAATGTCAAAACAGCAGCAAAGAAAGCAAGCAAATAAGGCAAGTAAATAAGGCTGCCTTGACGATACTTAAATTCTATTTCTTGAACCTTATCGGCTTCCGGATTCACAATTAGTATTCCCCGGGGCTT
>CAZYHL010000106.1:0-6686 GCA_964646795.1 uncultured Syntrophomonadaceae bacterium | reverse complement strand
GCCGGCAGCGCTGTTGTTAAAATTAAAGAGATAATTTAATTTGTTTTTATGAAAAAACAATCAGAAATGAGATAAAATTTACTTATTTAACGGGAAACGACCAGTTTCCCGTTAAAACTCTTGTTTATTGTTTAAAGGAAGCTATTTAAGCTTTTTGTGTCCTAACAAGCCGGGTGAAACAGCTAGTTTTATAAGGGTAAGAGGATATGTTGTTAGAAAACTCCAGCCCCTTGCTTCAGGGACTGAACTTATATATTAAGACGATTAAACATAGTATTTGGAAGAAAAGTAAAAAGGATAAAATCACCGTCATCAGGAGGATAAGGCGATGAAAAAATTATTAATTGTATTAGCTGTTCTGGCAATCTTGGGCGCCATTGCTTTTGGCGCCATATTTCGAAAGATTGATGCCAGTATGAAAGAACTGATGGAATTACCCGTTGCGGAGGTTGACGTTGCCGAAATCCCCGATGGTGTATACCTGGGCAGTTTTAGCAGCTTTCCCGTTTCCGCCGAAGTTGAAGTAACGGTATCAAGCCATGTCATAACTAGCATTAAGCTGCTTGAGCACAAGCATGGCCGGGGAGCGGCCGCCGAGGTTATCGTCGAAAAAGTAAAAGATGCCCAAAATATGGAGGTAGACCTGATTTCAGGGGCAACCTACAGCAGCAAGGTAATCTTGAAGGCTATTGAAGATGCCCTCGTGAAGCGGCGGCAGTTTTAGCAGGAGGCGGAGGTAATGACAGAAAAAGATACAAAAGGCGCGGGTTTTAATACGCGGCGGGTGTCCTTAAATGGCGGTATTGGCCCCCTGGTCAGGCAGGGAATTTGGGCCTGGGGATGGTCAGGCCGGAAGCGGCTCGGGTTTCTGCTCAAAGCAGGCTTGCGCTTCTGGGGGGCTAACAGAAGAAGGAAACGTGCAGAGCGGAAAACAGGGTTCACCATTCCGACCGTGCTGGTAGTCAGCGTGACAATGGCCTGTAACTATTCTTGCCAGGGCTGCTATTCCAGGGGCCGGCCGGATACTGACGAGCTCAGCGAAGCTGAACTTGATGCGCTTTTCTCTGAGGCGGAAGCCATGGGGTTGCTAGCGGTAGTACTCACCGGAGGAGAACCGCTCCTGAAGCAGGGGCTGCTTGATCTAATTAAAAGACACCGCAAGCTGCTCTTTATTTTGATTACCAATGGTTCCTTAGTAGCGGCAAAGGCTTCATTTATGAAAGGTTTAAGCAACTTGCTGGTTCTGGTGAGCTTGGAAGGAAGCCCTGCGGCTACCGATGAGCGCCGCGGCAGCGGTGCCCATGCCGTTGCCCTTATGGCAATGAACTGCCTCAAAAAGGCAGGAGTCTTTTTTGGGTTTGCGGCAACGAATACTGCTGCCAATAGTGGTTATCTGGCAAGTGATTATTTTATTGGTGAAATGATTGAGCGGGGTTCAACAGTTGGCTTGATTACGGAATATGTGCCCTGCGGTCCCCGCCCGCGTCAGGATTGGTTGTTGGATGAGACAATGAGAAAGGAATTCCGTGAGCGCATTAAAACGATCCGTTCCACCAGGCCTATTGTCCTGGTACAGTTTCCCCATGATGAATACGGGGAAAAAAATCTCTGCACCGGAGCCGGGCGAGTGTCATTGCACATCAATGCCCAAGGGGGAGTGGAACCCTGTCCCTTTGTTCCTGTTTCCCGAGACAATATCAGGAGGGGTGGCCTAAATACCGCTTTCAGTTCCCCCTTTTTAAAAGTTATCCGGGAGTGTCCCCGTTTATTATCGCGCCGGAATCTGGCCTGCTCCCTTTTTGAGAATATGGCGGAAGTAGAAAACCTGGCGAAGTCCTTTGAAGAAACTGTTAAAGCCGATATGAAAACAGCAGATTAAATATTTCCCGTATTAAACTGTTAAGAAGGAGGGATTTAATTGAAAGATTCTTTAGCTGTAGAGATTAAGAACTTAACTAAGTCCTACGGGTCTGTTAAAGCGCTGAGAGGCGTAAATCTGGAAGTAAAACGCGGCGAAATTCTGGGTTTTCTGGGGCCGAACGGTGCCGGAAAAACCACCACCATCCGCTGCCTGCTGGATTTGATTCGGCCCCAGGCAGGGAGCATGCGGGTTTTGGGAATCGATCCCAGGCTCAAGCCTGTAGAAGCCCGCTCCCGAGTGGGTTATCTTCCCGGTGAACTCAATCTGGAAGGAAACTTGACGATTAAAGGAGTGCTGCATTATTTTAACGACCTGCGCGGCGGGAAAAGCGATTGGAGTTATGTAAAAGAGCTTGCCGAGAGGCTGCAGCTTGACCTCGAAGCAACTATAAAGAACCTTTCCAAAGGCAACAAGCAGAAGGTAGGTCTTGTTCAGGCCTTGATGTCTAAGCCGGAGTTATTAATGCTGGACGAACCGACCAGCGGGCTGGACCCGCTCATGCAGCAGGAAGTTTACGGCATGCTAAGGGAAGCCCAGGCCGGTGGGGCTACTGTTTTTTTCTCTTCACATGTTATCAGCGAAGTAGAGACCATTGCTGAACGGGTAGCAATCCTTCGCCGGGGCGTTATTGTTGAAGAAGGCGAACCTGGCCAATTTCTAAACATGTCTCTCAGAAGAATCAGGTTAACTTTTAAAGAAGCGGTAAACATAGAGCCACTGCTCAAGGTAGGGGGCGTCTCCCTGATAAGCAAGACGGGAGGGAAAAATGTCACCCTTAAGGTTGAAGGAGATGTGGAGCGGCTCATAAAAACCCTGGCTTCTTTTCCCGTAAGGGACATTCAATCTGAACATATGTCGCTGGAAGAAGTTTTTTTAGCTTATTACAAGAACGACAAAAAGGAGGAAAACTGAGATGCTGGCGGAATTTAAAAACACCCTGCGGCGGATGCGGGGCCAGATTATCGGGTGGTCTGTCGGTGTGGCTCTCTACGGCATTTTTATGGCTTTTTTCTATCCCAGCATCCTGGAAATGGGCGACATGTGGGAAGAGTATATCAGCATTTTTCCCGAGGCAATGCTGGCGTTTTTTGAAAATATGTACGCTATAGCCACGCCGATGGGATATCTGGATGTTTATTTTTTCTCTTATATGCACCTGATTGTCGGCATCCTGGCCATAAGCGCGGGGGCCGGCTTGTTAGTTGGAGATGAAGAAAAAGGAGTGCTTGATTTGGTTTTGGCCCAGCCGGTAAGCAGGACAAAATTATTTTTCGGGCGCTTGTTGGGGCTTTTAACATCTCTTGGTATAATCCTGACGGCCGGTTGGCTCAGCTGGGCGTTGCCGGCCGGCAGCGTAGGGCTGGATTTAAGCTGGCTGCAGCTTTTACGGCCTTTCCTGCCGTTGTTTGCAGTTTTACTGCTCTTTGCCGTTATGGCCTTGCTTCTCAGCATGGTAGTACCGGCGGCACGCATCGCCGGGATGATAACGGGCGCGGTATTGGTTGGGAACTACCTGCTCCTGGGGCTGTCCAACATCAATGATAAATTGCAGCCAATAATGGAGTATACCCCTCTCCGTTATTACCAGGGCGGCAATGCTATAGACGGATTAAAAGGAAGCTGGCTGGCCGGGCTGCTTCTGGCGGCGCTGCCCCTCATCGCGGGAGCCTGGTTGCTTTTCAAACAACGAGATATCCGAGTAGGCGGTGAACGAAGCTGGAAGTTCCTGACGTTGAAATTTCGCCGGGTTAACTAAGCCCGGCTTTTCTTTATTTGCAGAAAATCTCTTGAGCTTGCCAACGAGGACAGGATTGAATTTTTAATTTTGGCCTGTTAATCTTGGTAAAAAATTTTTGCTGTTTCTGTTCATATTTTGGCAATGTATAGTATAATAAAGGTATATTTTAGAAGGGAAGGGATAGCATGATTGTAACCACGACTCCCGCGGTGGAAGGAAGAGCTGTCCGGGAGTATAAAGGGATTGTGTTTGGCGAAGTTATTTCAGGAGTAAACTTTATCAAAGACATTGCCGCCGGGCTCAGCAATTTCTTTGGCGGACGTTCCGGTTCATATGAAGGGGAGTTAATCCAAGCTCGGGAATCAGCCTTGGATGAGATGGAGAAGCGGGCCGCAGAAATGGGTGCCAACGCTGTAGTTGGGGTGGATATTGACTATGAGGTTTTGGGCCAGGGCGGCAACATGCTCATGGTAACTGCCTCAGGAACAGCTGTTGTTATTGAGTAACTGGTATAGAGTGAGTAAAAAAATCACCTCATTTGGCCATTAGAGACACGTACACTGGCAGAATGAGGTGAAATTTTTATGGCCTCTAAATATATAGCGGCATTCCTCAGATATCGTCTTCCCCGGTTAAAAAAGTCGGTAAGGAAACAAAAAATGCAGCTTTTTTGCTGCCTGCTTGAAAGGGTAATATAATGAAAATTAAACATTGGTTTTTTATGCTGCTTCTATGCGCCGCGGGATTTTTAACTTTTATAATTATGCCTTTGCCGGCTCGGTTTGTTTCTTCAATTACGGTTGTTGACCACAACCGTCCTTTAAGAGAAAACTTAAAGCTTGACCAAAACCAGGCTCAAAGCCTGATAGACTCTCTCCAGGGTTCTAGAAAAGATAGTATGCCCAAAGAAAATCCGGCCGGAGTCTTTGATTTGACCGTAAGTATGAAGGGAATCCTCAGGCGCAGCTACAAAATTTATATAACTGAGGAAAGAGAAGTTTACGTCAGGCAGCCTTTAACAAACCGCCTTGTCTTAGCAGCTAATCCCGTCTTTTTTCTAACCAGTGAGGCCTTTGCCAGCATCTATCCCTATAGTATAATGCCGGAAGTACAGGTTACGGTAAATAATGAAAAGTTATTTCCCAGAGTCATTAACCGCCGCTGGCAGTATGTCAAGGGGGAGTACGGGCAGTCCGAAGGGAGGCTTCCTTATCTGGAAAGTCAGGCTGACGCGCCGCCTGTATTGAGAAACCTTGAAAACAGTCTTGTTATTTCCGCAGATCCTTTTCCTGCTTCAATAAATTTAAGTGTAACCGGGCCTTCGGAAAAAATTGTGTTTGAAGGTTGCCTAGCAGCCGGGGAACTGCCCCTTTTTTACCGTAACGGCAATTATGAATACCGGCTCCGCCTTGCATGGGAAGATGAGGCAGGGCGGTTTGAGGGTGAGTACGAAGCTGTTTTTTCCATAATGCTGGACTTGCCGCCTGTTTTTGAAATACCCGAAACCGCTTACCAGGGGGAACTGATTGCATTTTATGCGCATAACATACCTGCCGGTCGGCCGCCGGTTTTGAGGATGGATAAAAACGAACAATTTGAGTTTTATCCTTATGAAGGAGGGTATGTCGCCTACCTCCCCACCCATTACGGTACCAGCACGGGAGAACACCAGGTTTTTTACGGCTTGGACGAGGAACAGCTTTCAACCGGGGTTTTAAACATTAAGCCCCGGGAATTTCAGATCCAGCATCTGAAAGTAGCTGCCGAAGTGGTAGAGTCAACAAGCAGCGACGCTGCGTACCGGCAGTATAACCGCTATTTTCCCGAGGCAAGGAGTGTCAGCTCGGAACACCGTTACTATGAAGAATCTTTTATCGTTCCGGTTTTCGGCAAGCTGACAACGGAATTTGGCGAGGCCCGCTATGTTAATAATGCCTCAACCTCCACCCGGCATTCGGGCCTGGACATTGCCGCTCCCACCGGTACGCCCGTATCAGCTGTAAACAGAGGGCGCGTTTCCCTGGCAATGGAGCTGACCCTGACAGGCAACACCCTGGTTATCGACCATGGCCAGGGGTTGTTCAGTGTCTATTATCACTTAAATGAGCTTTTTGTTGAGAAAGGCCGGTTGGTTGACCGGGGTTCAACAGTTGGCACCGTGGGTTCAACGGGCTTTTCCACAGGACCTCATCTGCACTTTACCATGTCCTACTACAAGCATAATTTAGAACCGGGTTATTTACTGGTAGGTGAGGCAATAACCTATGAAAATGCCTCCCTGCATTTACAACCGCAGACTCCTAAATCTTGATTAAGTTCTTATTTATTATTTAGTTCTCCGGGAGATTATTATCTTAGGCAGAGCTTCAAGCAGTTTAGGTGCTTGTGAGTTTAAAATGCAGCTTGCCTTAATATTAATATCGGGGTGAAGCTAATATGCATCCTATCATCAATAAACTTCGACAACTACTTCATCATGCCGGACAAAAAGAGATTAAAGACTTTACTTCTTGGGCAGGCGAACATGCTATTATCATTGAAAAATTGGATGGATTAAATGCAGACATAGAAAAGTTTTCTTATCTTGATAAATATTTGGCTGGAAAACGAGTTGTTTATTTAGGCGAAGAAGACCATTGGATTCACGAAAAAAGTGATTATAGGTTGCTGCTCCTTAGATACTTGGTTTCCCGTGGTTTCAGGTATATAGGAGAGGAACTTGGATGGTCTGACGGGATACGGGTTGACAATTATTTCGCAACAGGACAGGAAGCATATCTTGAACGGATAGCCACCTATGGGTACAGGGGGTCATTAAGAATGGACCGTGAGGATAAACCAACAGGTATAATGAAAAGCCCAAGCGATAATTACCCTGTAGAAGAATTTAAAAGCGAGCAGTTAAGACTTACCAGGGCTTTGAGGGATATAAGTGAAGAGAGTAGTGTTAATGCTGACAGAATTCGCTACTTTGGTTTTGACCTTGATACTTTGACAGGCGGAGGATACGAGGATATAGAGGAATTA
>CAZYHL010000105.1:0-6704 GCA_964646795.1 uncultured Syntrophomonadaceae bacterium | reverse complement strand
ACCCTGCGGTTACCGAAAAGAGCCAGAAGCCAGCGAATGGGCCTGGCAAAACGAATCTCCCTGTTCTGCCAGAACATCGGTTTTTGAAAACTGATGGACTTGACTATTCCCGGCAGGATAGCTGCCAGCACCTCTAGGGTCGCTGCGCCGGAAACTTTTTTTTCGGAAAAGAGGTAGACTGTCCCTCCTGCCTCCTCCTTGAGCAAGGAAGAAAGAGAAACCCCTTGATTCCTGGCAAACCCGACGGCGGCAGGGGTAGGATTTCCCTCAGTGTCAAAAGCCAAACTGACGGGAGGCCCTTTCTTTTTCTCGATTATATCCCCCTGGTGTTCGGAAAGGCCGCTAATAAATAAAACCAAACGGCGGGGGGTGCCGAAGACAGCAGCTTTTTCAAAAGGCAGCCTGGCGTCTTCCAAGGCTTTTTGAGCATTATCTTTCAATTCGGCAAGAGCCGGCTCCATAAACCGGGAAGGGATTTCTTCACAGCCTATTTCCAGTATAAAATCAGCTTTCACTTGTTCCTCCCTCCTTAGCCAGCAAGGGATAACCCAGTTCCTCCCTGCTGTGCAAATATACTTTCGCACATAAGCGAGCCATGTTTCTCACCCGGCCGATATAGTCTGTTCTTTCAGTAACGCTGATAGCACCGCAAGCGTCCAGCACGTTAAAGGTATGAGAGCACTTCAAAACAAAGTCATAGCCCGGTATAACCAGTTTCTCCTTTAACAACCGTTTTGCCTCCGCCTCATAGATATTAAACAAATTGAAAAGCACTCCGGGATTGGCCTTTTCAAAGGAATAAACGGAATGTTCCCATTCAGCCTGGCGGAAGACATCCCCATAGGTTATCTCTCCCACCCAGGTAAGGTCGTAAACACTTTCTTTCTCTTGGATATACATGGCTATCCGTTCCAAACCATAGGTAATCTCCGCTGCAACCAGATCCAAATCAATGCCTCCGGCTTGCTGAAAATAAGTAAATTGTGTTATTTCCATGCCGTTGAGCCATACTTCCCAGCCTAAGCCCCAGGCACCCAAAGTCGGTGATTCCCAGTTGTCTTCCACAAAACGAATATCGTGTTCTCTGGGTTCTATGCCCAACTCCCTCAGGCTGTTCAGGTAAAGCTCCTGGACATCGTCCGGAGCAGGCTTTAACAACACCTGGAACTGGTGATGCTGGTAAAGCCGGTTGGGATTTTCACCGTACCTGCCGTCCGTAGGGCGGCGGGACGGCTCCACGTAGGCAACCTGCCAGGGTTCGGGGCCAAGGGCCCTAAGGACGGTAGCGGGATTCATGGTGCCTGCCCCTTTCTCCACGTCATAGGGCTGCCATAGGAGACAGCCTTTGCCGGCCCAGTAGGACTGGAGCTTCAAAATAATCTCCTGAAAGGTCAACTTATTCATCTCCTTATCGCAAAAATAGATAAAAGAAAAAAATAAACCTCCGTACTAAAGCCCAAGGCTTTAGGGACGGAGGTGTTTACCCCGCGGTTCCACCCTAATTGGCCGGTTAACGGCCCCCTTCTTTTCCGGCTGTTCAAGAACGCCTTCACCTGCTTGCTCCGCCGGGCTTCCACCAATTCCGGCTCGCTAGCCAAGACAATATCAGGCTACTCTTTTCTCTCACAACAGCGAATAATATTCAAATGAATACCTTTAATTTAGCAAATACCTATTTCCTTGTCAAGAGGATTCTTCGGGCTTTGAATCTTGTTGTTTGCTGTAATCCATGCTGAATTTACATTTGAACAGCAAGAGGGCTAGACCCGACAGCAAAACAGCCTTGGGAGCCAAGATGGCTCCTGCTGCTCCCAAAACAGCAGGTATCCTAACCTGCCTGCCGCCGGATGTCTCCACATTTATTTTAGCCCTTCCGGCGAGGCTGACAATGGGTGATATTTTTTTCCCCTTATCACACTGCCTGATTTGTTCAAGGAAAGATTCGTTTTCGTTAGCTTCTGGTTGGCTCGTAAACCCTTCCGGTTGTTTTTCCAGCAACACCAGGGCATCTATCAGGTTACCCCCCGAGGCTTCCAGGGCTCTTCTGGCCTCTTCGTAGCCGACACCGGTTCTATGCCTTAATATGTCTATTTGCTGTAAGGTTATCTCCATACCTTATACCTCCCGGGGTTTTTTTTATTTTATGCATTTCTAGTTTTATTATCCCCGCCAGGTATAATTAAGCAAAGTCTTGCTTTTTAAGCCGGATACTCCCGTGTTGTAGGTGATGGATTCCCACAGCAAGCTGTTCAATTCATCCTGTACTTTTAAAGAAGCTTTTAAAGAGCCAATACCTGCCATACCCCTGTCTAAAATTCTTTTCATCAGGGCAATGCTGCCCGGGGATAAAGCTATACCTTTGTTCCCGGCACCGCAGCGGCGGCAAAGAAGCCCGCCTGCCGCTGGAGAATAGCTAAAGGGAGAAGAAGTAACGCCGCAGGCAAGGCATCCCTCTAAATAAGGGCAGTATCCTAATTCTTTTAGAAGCAGCAGTTCAAACCCTCTGGTGATTAAAACAGGGTCAGAATTTGCTTGGTTCAAGGCATTAAATGTCCCCAGCATCAAATCATACAAAGCTGCGGACGGACAGGCTTCTTCCAAAACCCGATTTACAAGCTCGCAAAGGTAGACACCATGGGAGTAATGTTCGAAACTTTCCCTTAGCCGCGAATACTTGACAAGCAAAGCCGCCTGCCTTATTATAGCCAGGCTTTTACCCTGGTAAAGGAGGTAGTCTCCCGTAACGAACATGTCAACTATGGCTGCCAACTTGCTTTTTGCCTTGCGGGCTCCCTTGGCAACAGCAGCAACCTTCCCGTTGCTGCGCGTAAAAAGGGCTACCAGCTTGTCCGCCTCTCCATAGGGTTTTGTCCACAAAACAAAGGCTTCGCTCTGCCAATTTTTTGTCACTTTTCATCACCATAACCAAATTCCTTTAAGTAGCGATTCTTATTCCGCCACTCCTTTTTCACTTTGACCCATAATTCTAAAAATATCGGGCTGCCCAATAGTTTTTCTAGATCGTGCCTGGCCAGGGTACCCGCTTCCTTCAGGAGCTTGCCGCCTTTGCCGATGATAATTCCCTTCTGAGATTCCCGTTCAACATAGATAACCGCCCTTACATCTACAATCTCCTTACCTTCCCTCGTGTGCATCTCTTCCACCGCTACCGCCACGGAATGGGGTATTTCTTCTCTGGTCAGGTCAAGGATTTTCTCCCTGATCAACTCCGCCGCCACAAATCGTTCGGGCTGGTCGACTATCATATCTTCGGGATAATACCTGGGGCCGGGAGGCAGCAACGAAATGACAGCCCGGGTCAATTCTCCCATGTTTTCTTGGGTCTTGCTTGAAACAGCAATGATTTCTTTGAAAGAAGCAAACAGCTCGTATTTACTTTTTATGTTTTCGCCGTCATCCTTTAAAAGATCGATTTTATTTATAACCAGGATTACCGGCGTATCTGTTTTTGCCAATAAATCAGCGATATACCTGTCCCCCGGGCCGGGAGGCTGATGCGCTTCGACAACAAATAAAAGGACATCCACTTCCTCAATGGCATCCAAAGCGTTTTTTAACATGTATTTACCTAGCTCATGCCGGGGCTTGTGAATGCCGGGAGTATCAAGAAAAATGACCTGGGCAGCTTCAGTGTTTAAAATACAGCGGATTTTATTCCTCGTAGCCTGGGGCTTATCGCTGACAATAAGCAGTTTTTCCCCGATTAGGCTGTTAACCAGCGTAGATTTACCCACATTGGGACGGCCGATAACAGCAGCAAAGCCCGATTTAAACATTTATGTCCTCCCGTTTATCAGTCATTCTTGTTCATTCTTGGCATTTTACTTCTTTAAGTCAAAGGTTGCCGGAAGAAGCTCTCTTGCCCTTTTAATCTCAACCTCACCAAGTTCATTGGTAAAAACAATCTTCGCCTCGGGCGCAAACTCCATGATAACCTGGCGGCACGCACCGCAAGGAGTAGTGCCCGGTTCAGCCGCCAGTGCCAGAACGGTAAAATCCTTCTCACCCTCCGCCACCGCTGCAAATACAGCTGTTCTTTCCGCACAGATACTAAGGCCGTAAGAAGCGTTCTCCACGTTTGTGCCCCGGTAGATTTTCCCGCCGGATGTCAAAAGGGCAGCCCCTACCTTGAATCCCGAGTATGGTGCATAAGCCTTTTCCCGGGCTGTTTCAGCTTCGCGTAATAGATCCTGGAAGTCCATCTTACCCCTCCCTTTGCCGGGAATAAGCCGGTATCGTCAATGAATCTTTCCTTTCAATCTCTATCCTTATGTTCCGCATATTTTCTAAAGAAAGTTTGATTATCTCGATGCCGCTTTCCAACAACTGAGGGTCGCCTACTGCCTTAATCACCACAGGGTTAACAGCTATTCTCTCATCATTTACCATGATAAGGGGGCCGACGCAGCGAATGGCTGAAGTTGCCGTTAAACGCTGTTCTCCCACGGCAATCCCTTTTGAACCCGAGGCAAAGAGCTCATTTACTACATCCCGGACGTCTGTTTCATGAATAATATAATCACTAGTATACCCACCCTCAGAGTCATAAATCTTGACGATAATGCCCGGCCCTGTCATTTCGGTGTAGCCGGCCAGGGAACGTACCTCTCTTAAGGTAACCCTTAAAGAGTCCAGTTCGGCCGTTAAAGTTTTAATATGTTCAACCGGGTTAAAGGGATGAAGCAATACTCCCTTTCCCAGCTCCACTTCAATATCAATGGACATGCTCTGTACTATCTCGTGAAGAAATACTACTTCGGCAATACTGTCGATAGTTTCCTGGCTCAAAACACCTACCGGATCAATTTCTATGCCGTTCTCCATGGAAATAGCTATATTAATCTTTTGCAAACCTTTCAAGTTGGCCACCTGAGGATCCTGGTTGACAAAAGCCAGTATCTGCTCCCGCTGGCGCGTTTCGCTCTCTCTTAAAATTGTTTCTTGAGCACGCCTGCCGTAAGACAAGATGGCCTGTGCAAGTTCATGTCCCGTCGAGGACAGTTCCACTTCTTGAATAAGCCGGGCTAGGGCATCCTTCACCGAGGACCTGTCGGCCACCTCTAAATCATCGGCCAGACGGCTGTTGTATTCCCAAAGATCCCGGGCAAATTTTTGCTTGTGGTTGAATTCTTCCTCGCTAAGCAGCATATACTTGCTCAAATAACTGTAAGCCAGCCCAACCAAGACCGTATTTACAGATAAAACAAGAATTAGCAGGATAATAAACTTGTTGTCAACAATAATTTGCCGCGCAAGGCGATTCATCTGTCTTCCCCTCCTCGGAAATTGTCCACTTCTAATATATAACACGGAGAAATAGCAGAAAAGGTTTTATTTGTTAAAATAAGTTAATAATTTTGGGGACAAAAATTAACAGGCCAATGGCAGCGGCAAGCAATGAGGCCAGGAGTACGGCAGAGGCGCCCACATTTTTAGCTATATTAGCCAGAGGATGGTATTCCTTGGTGATCAAATCTACGGTTGTTTCCAAGGCCGTATTTAACAGTTCCATTATCAGGACTAAAAAAATGGCAAAGATAATAATAACCAGTTCTAAGGGCTGCAAGCGGAGCAAGAGAGAGCAACCCAGGGCAGTAAAACCGAAAATAATATGGAGCCGGAAGTTCCGCTGGCTTTTCCAGGTGTAAACTAATCCGGCTAAGGCAAAGGCAAAGCTCTCTTGAAAACTGCGGGCTCTCATCCTTGCTTCCTCCCGTATCCGAAGGCTTCCAGGACGTTTTCTGCCTGCACCCTCATTACAATCTCTCTTTCCGGCGTATCGTGATCATACCCCACCAGGTGAAGCAACCCGTGCATTAAAAGGAAAGCCGCTTCCCTGTGCAGGGAGTGGCCCAGTTCTTCCGCCTGTTCGCCGGCCTTTTCCAGGGAAATAACCACATCTCCCAGCATTAACGTCTCCCCTTTTTCTCTGTCTGCCTCTTCCCTGTTTTCGTATTGGGGGAATGAAAGGACATCGGTGGGATAATCCTTTTTCCTGTACTTGTTATTTAAATAGCGGCTGAGTCTATTGTCGCAAAAAAGCAAACTTACCCCCCATTTAGGCGGCAGCTTTTCCGCTCCCAGAAAAGCTTCATATACTCTCCTGCTTATTTTTATTAAAGGGAGATTAGGCTGTACTCTTCCCTTCACACTAATATGAAGCGCCATTTATTTTCCCTGCCGTTTCCTTAAAATCTATTTCGGGGTACTCAATCCGGGTGTGAAATATTCCCGAAAGAATATGGATAAAGGTGGAGGCAATCGCATCTACTTCCCTTAAGGTAAGGTCGCTTTCGTCCAACTGGCCGTCGTTTAGCCTGTCTTTAATAATTTTTTTAACCATCCCCTCAACCTTGCCCGCAGAAGGTTTTACCATAGACCTGACAGAAGCTTCAACAGAATCGGCCAAATGAACAATGGCCGCTTCCTTGCTATGGGGTCTGGGACCCTCATAGCGAAAACTGCTTTCTTCCACCTTATCCCTTTCCGTGCATCCTTCCGTCGCCCGTATATAAAAATAGGAAACCAGGCTTGTGCCGTGATGCTGCTGGATAATATCGAGGATATTCTGCGGCAGCTTTTCTTTTCGGGCTAATTCTACGCCATCTTTAATATGAGATGTAATAATCAACTTGCTCAGGTTAGCTGAAATTTTTTCATGGGGATTATTCTGGGCAAGTTGG
>CAZYHL010000104.1:0-6731 GCA_964646795.1 uncultured Syntrophomonadaceae bacterium | reverse complement strand
ACTTTTAATACTTCCATTATTAGTTTCAATACCTCCTCAACTGGATATTTTACCGGAGTATATTCCCTTTGTTAAAATATATTTCTATGATTTTCTAATAATTCCTTCAATTTATTTATAAGATATTTAAAATATTTCCAAATATCTTATCATTAAAACAATTCCGTCTTTTTTCTCGTAAAAAGTAAATAAATATGCTATCCCATCAAATGAAAATCGGAAAACCTTTCAATTGCCTCTGCCTTGCCGGTAGACGAATCGATATCAACAATCACGCCGTTAATTATGTAGGGATAATTATTTTCAACTTCGAACCTAGCAGGCAGTTTTGTGATAAATTTTTTAGAGACAAGCTCTTTTTTTACGCCTAAAACTGAATTATAAGCTCCGGTCATCCCTGCATCCGTAATAAAAGCGGTACCTGCGGGCAATACTCTTTCATCCGCCGTCTGCACATGGGTATGGGTACCGATTACTGCCGATACTTTCCCATCCAGATACCAGCCCATACTTATTTTTTCCGAAGTGGCCTCCGCATGAAAATCTACGATTATTACAGGCGTTCTCTTCCTTAAATATTCGACTCTTGCCGCCGCCTTACCAAAAGGACAGTCTAAATACGGCATAAAAACCGTCCCGGAAAGGTTTAATACTCCCACAAGACAAGAACCTACCTGAAATAATCCATCTCCGCAGCCCGGTGTTGTCCCCTCAGGGTAATTCGCCGGCCGCAATAGTTTAGTTTCGGAATCAATAAAATCATA
Organism: uncultured Syntrophomonadaceae bacterium; assembly: GCA_964646795.1. Classification (GTDB taxonomy): domain Bacteria; phylum Bacillota; class Dethiobacteria; order PWVN01; family PWVN01; genus CAZYHL01. Next base: position 5,967 of record CAZYHL010000104.1, on the reverse strand, counting down.
TATCTCTTTCTTGTCCCAGATATGGTTTCCCGATGTTAAGATATCAATACCGTATCCGAGCAATTCATCAAGTACTTTTTTTGTTAAACCTGCGCCTCCGGCAGCATTTTCACAGTTAGCCACGGTTATATCGATCTGATAATTAGCTTTAATTTTAGGAAGCATGTCACGCAGACATGTTCTGCCGGGTTTACCGACGATATCACCGATAAAAAACAATCTCAACTGATTTTCCTCCCCAACATTTTAACTTCAACGTCATTTTATTTGTCAAAAATATAGACTTTTCCTGCTTCTCTGAAGACGATAAGATTATTCTTGCAGCGGTTAAAAAATAGTTCGCTTCCTTCGATTTCAGCACCTGAATAGTCCAGCAAAAATTCTTCATAATCACTGATAATACTTTCACCTAAATCCAAAAGCATAATAGATGCCAGCAGGTTAACGTCGTTGGCATTAAAGGGGTTCCCTTCATAGGTAACTTCTATTAAAGTACATTTCTTGAATATATCTTTCTTAAATTTCAAAGGCAATATTGAAGTTTTATTTAATTCAGTATAAGCAGCAAAATATTCCTTTACCTTGCCGACTAGCTTGTTATATCTGTCTGACTCCAGTTTTCCCTTGTACATAAAAGAAAAGACGTAAGAATCCTGAATATTGTTATATTTAATGGCAAAAACCTGCGGATACCTGATTAAAATAGAAACCAGCAAGTTTATGGAATTGCTGTCTGTAATGGCTGCTTCCCTTTTCATCAAAACACTCCTTATAGATAGTAACCAACAATTTTAGAATTCCATATACGAAGATAAAATCCTTCCGTTTAATTAATAAAAAAGGTGCCTTATAAAAGGCACCTTATTTGGCGTAATCTACCGCCCTGGTTTCCCGGATTACTGTTACTTTGATTTGACCCGGGTATTCGAGCTCGCTCTCTATTTTTTTTACTATTTCCCTGGCTGTCTGTACAGACATATAGTCATCAATTTTATCGGGTTTGACCAGTATACGGATTTCCCTCCCCGCCTGAATAGCATAAGACTTTTCCACGCCTTCGAAAGAATCGGCGATTTCTTCTAGTTTCTCTAATCTTTTAATATATGCTTCCAGGGTTTCCCTTCTTGCTCCGGGCCGTGCGGCCGATATGGCATCAGCTGCCTGAATCAATACAGCTTCCAGGGTTTGAGGTTCATAATCACCATGATGCGCAGAGATAGCATTAACTATAACCGGGGCTTCTTTATATTTTTTCGCCAGATCCGCTCCAATGGTAACATGAGGGCCATCAACTTCATGGTCAACAGCTTTGCCTATATCGTGAAGCAATCCGGCTCTTTTAGACAGCTGCACATCCAGTCCCAGTTCAGCAGCCATTACTCCGGCCAGGTTTGCCACTTCAATAGAATGTTTGAGCACGTTTTGACCATAGCTAGTCCTGAATTTAAGCCTGCCTAGCAATCTAACCAGTTCACTGTGCAAGCCGTGAACACCGGTATCAAAGGTAGCCTGTTCACCTTCTTCTCTTAACTGGTTCTCCACTTCCTGCTGGGCTTTTTCCACCATTTCTTCGATTCTGGCCGGATGGATCCTGCCGTCAGCAACCAGTTTCTCCAGCGCTATCCTGGCAACCTCTCTCCTGATAGGGTCGAAGCCTGAAAGAATGACGGCTTCGGGGGTATCGTCAATTATTAAATCTATACCAGTCAGAGTTTCTAAGGCTCTGATGTTGCGTCCTTCCCGTCCAATTATTCTACCTTTCATTTCATCGTTCGGAAGGGATACAACCGATACCGTTGATTCGGAAACATGGTCGGCAGCGCATTTCTGAATAGCTAGGGAAATAATATTCCTTGCCTTTTTTTCTCCTTCTTCTTTGGCCTGATTCTCAATCTCTTTAACCATAATTGCCATTTCATGCTTAATTTCTTCTTCCACTCGCATGAGCAATATGTCTTTCGCTTCACTAGTTGTTAAACCTGATATCCTTTCCAGTTCTCTTTGCTGTTCTTCAAATAAATTCTTTAAAACATCTTCCTTGTTCTTTTGTTCTATCTCTTTCCTCTTTAAAGTCTCTTCTTTTTTTTCAATATATTCAGCTTTCTTGTCAAGGGATTCATCTTTCTGCAAAAGGCGCTTTTCGATTTTTTGCAGCTCCGAACGCGCTTCCCGGGTTTCCCGCTCCATTTCGATTCTTTGCCGGTGAATCTCTTCCTTTGCTTCTATCAATGCTTCCCTTTTAGCCCCTTGGGCTTTTTGTTCTCCCTCTTCAATTATCTTTTTAGCAGCAAATTCAGCGGAAGTAATCTTCGCTTCTGCGATATATTTTCTCAAAACATAACCGATGGCGAAAGCTATCACTCCGCATACAGCAATCAATAAAACGACGATGCGTATATCCATTGACATATCACCTCCTTCAAATTTGCACAAAAATAAACCGTGCAGGTACACGGCTTATGGGATTCCATATATACTTATACCAGAGAATATTACATTTATGCTGAAAATATATAATGAATCTATATAATATAATGTGCTTATAAAGCACGGTATAAGCGGTTTCCCAAGCCTTCCCTACAAAATCATGCTAAACCTTACGCTACAGTTGATTTTATCTTTTTTTTAAATTAGTGTCAAGTTAAATTTCCCATACGCCATTATCTACTGCGTGTAACCCATAATTGATATAAAGTTAAATATTAACACGGAGGTTATTGTCGCTTCAATCCGGAAATATTTTATTCAGGCAGCTTTCAATATCTTCCCTCATAAAACCTCTTCTCTGCAATTTGGCGCCAAAAAGCCGCACCGCTTTTTGATAAGATTCCACGTTAGCCTGATTTTTCTTAATTAGTTTTGTCACCAATTCCTCCAGGAGTTTTCGCTCCTTTTCCCGCGGTAATTCTCTCAGAGCTATGCTCTTGGCGGCATCAGCCTTTATGCCTTTTTGGATTAATTCCTGGGTCAGTCTCACCCTACCCATAGGTTTGTTGTCACAGCGGCAATTAATCCATTTCACAGCGTAATCTTCGTCGTCAAAGGGGTACAATTGTTTAATCTTATTTATGGCCTTCTCGCTTTCGGCGGCAGAATAACCTTTTAAGGCAAGTTTTTGCTTGAGCATAGCTGTGGTATAATCTCTTTGAGACAGCAACCTTAAGAGGTATTTTTCAATGTCGTCTTTACTCCTCATCTTTCGCTATAACTCCCCGGCTCACCTCGCCGGTTGCGTCGGTCAGGGGCAAATTGTAAGCAAGCCTTATTTTTTTCTCCAGCTCACGGCAAAGATCGGGGTTTTCCTTTAAGTATTGTCGCACGTTTTCTTTACCCTGACCTAAACGGTTTTCTTCGTAGGAATACCAGGCGCCGCTTTTCACGATCAAGTCCATGTCGGCCCCTACATCTATTATACTGCCTTCCCTGGAAATACCTTCGCCGTAAATTATATCGAACTCCGCTTGTTTAAAGGGAGGAGCTACTTTATTTTTAACTACTTTTATCCTGGTTCTGTTGCCGATAATATCATTGCCTTGCTTTAAGGTCTCAAGTTTTCTTACATCCAGGCGCAACGTAGCATAAAACTTCAGGGCTCTTCCTCCCGGTGTCACTTCAGGGTTACCGAACATGATGCCAACCTTTTCCCTGATTTGGTTAATAAATATTGCTGTTGTGTAGGATTTGCTTATCGCTCCCGACAGCTTCCTCAGCGCTTGAGACATCAGGCGGGCCTGTAAGCCGACATGGGAGTCTCCCATCTCTCCTTCTATTTCCGCTTTCGGTACCAGTGCCGCAACAGAATCAATAACGATAACATCTATAGCTCCGCTTCTGACAAGGGACTCGGCTATTTCCAGACCTTGTTCGCCTGTATCAGGCTGTGAAACCAAAAGCTCATTGATATTAACGCCTAATTTTTCCGCATATACAGGTTCCAAAGCATGTTCGGCATCAATAAAGGCAGCATAACCACCCCTTTTTTGTGCTTCTGCAATAACATGCAGGGCAACGGTCGTTTTACCTGATGATTCAGGCCCGAATACTTCCACAACCCTGCCGCGCGGGAATCCTCCTACTCCCAGGGCCAGGTCCAAAGCCAGACAACCACTGGGAATAATCGGCACACTAAGTTTCGATGTTGTTTCTCCCAGACGCATAATAGAACCTTTTCCAAATTGTTTTTCAATTTGCAAAAGGGCCATGTCCAGAGCTCTATCTTTCTCCATAAGACATCCTCCTTCATTATAATAGCTAATCCAGACCAAACAAGTGTTTGCTGTATTTGTTCTACGATCAATGTCTAATTCCTGCCCCTGAAAAAAATTTTTTACCTTAAAGGAAATTTTTTCAAAACCAAATAAGCCGGCCCTTCCGGGTTAAGGATACTCCGGAACATGACGGCTTCCTTGATTAAAAACCGGTTTGTGTTAAAAACAATGTCTTTGGGATAAGTCCGATTGGCGGCAGAACCTTCCCTAAACCTTCCCAAGGTTACGTGCGGTATTGTTTTGCCCTGCGGCAACTTCCGAGGAGAATTAAATTCCTGATTAACAGCTGCCATTATGACAGAAAGTGCTTCCCCTTCATCCCTGACACCGGCCCAGATAACTCTCGGCACACTTCCGGTAAAGAAATAACCTACCCTCTCCATAAATGTCTCAATAGCAGTAAATCCATTTAAAGATGAAGCTATCCTTTGCTCCAAATTCGGCAGGTTTTCAGCTTCTATTTCGCCGAAAAATTGAAGCGTAATATGGAAATTGCCTTTTTTAACCCACTTTACCCTTTTTACTTTCTCCGCCAAGACTTTGTTTAAGGAATCACATTCAGACTGGATTTCCGGCGGGAGTGGTAATGCAAGAAAAACACGCATAGAGCAAACCTCATTTAAACACTTTAATCAATTTCATCTAGGCCGGTAAGATATGCATCTAATATAAAGTCATTCCCTTCCTCTTCATCCTCCAAATCTACGAAGAGTATCCTGGAGAGGGAAAAACCGCTTTTCAGATGGTAAACATTTATCGTATCGGCTGCCGTGGCCAGCCAGGCACCGCCTTCATCTTTGTTTAAATGCAGCAAAACAAGACTGAAGGGAATTTCCCCCCTGCTCTGCAGCCCTCGAATCCCGGCAGCTCCGGTAGTGCCGGCGTTTATAACCACACTGGAGCCTACTTGCTCAACATTTTGGATATGGGAATGTCCTGTTAAAATCAGTGGTATTTCGTTGATAAAAGATGCCGAAATATAAGGATGATGTGCCGCCAGTATATCCACAGGCATTGGGTCTTGGGCGATTATTTCTTTAAGTTCCTCGGCATAAGACATTAAAACATTCTCGGGTGAAACCGTCATTGCCGTTGAAAAGGAAGAAGGATCCTGGATGCCGGCTATCCGTATTCCGTCAATTTCCACAATTCCCTTTTCAATTACTTCAACCCCAAAGTTTCTGATATTTTGAATAACATCAGGTGAATCATGATTGCCTGGCACCAAGATATAAGGGATATTAAGGGATGCTAACTTGAAAGCAATTTCAGTTTCAAGGGGTGTTCCAAAATCTGTTATATCTCCCGTATCAATAATCATATCAACATGAAATATCCTCGCAACTTGTTCGATAAAATCAAAAGCAGCCGGATTATTGTGAATATCGGAAACGCAGAGTAACTTTTTTTCTCCGTCAACAGTTCCCAGCGGTTCAAGGTATTCCAAACGTTCAAAGAGAGTAAATAACCCTTGGGTAATCATATCCAGCTGTTCTCCCAGGGAGGCTACATGTACCAAAGCCTCCTCCATGAGGCCGAAAATCCAGGGTGCTGCCGACAGTACTCCTTCAAATTCAGGCGAAACAAAGGCATAGGGGTTGTATGATATCAGTACCGATCCTAAAAGCATTGCCACGACCAAAAACCCAACTAGGCCGCCCAATAGTATCTTTTTTGTTTGTTTAGAAATGATAATACC
>CAZYHL010000103.1:0-6761 GCA_964646795.1 uncultured Syntrophomonadaceae bacterium | reverse complement strand
CACCTCTTCGCAAAGAATCCTTACGCAAATTTTTCTCCGGCTAAAGCTTAAGCAGCCCTTCCGTCTCCGGCCAGCCCATCAGGATATTCAAGTTCTGCACCGCCTGGCCGGCCGCGCCTTTAACCAGGTTATCAATGGCTGTCACCACGATAACCCTGCCGGTCCTGTCATCAAGCCGCAGAGAAACGTCACAAAAATTAGTACCCCTGACATAACGGGTTTCGGGCAATGCCGGGGGATCAAAAAGCCTAACAAAGGGTTCTCCCTCGTAACACTCATAGTAAAGGCCGAAAAGGTCTTTTTCCTTAAGGGGTTCCTTCAATTTCAAGTATATGGTGCTTAATATGCCCCTGTTCAAGGGTAACAGGTGAGGGGTAAACTTAAGCACTATCTTTTCCCCTGCCAGGTTGGCGGCCTGTTCTTCGATTTCCGGAGTATGCTGGTGCCCCGTTAACTTATAGGCTTTAAAATTATCGTTCATTTCCGGGTAGTGGTAAGGCAGCCTAGGCTTGCGTCCCGCCCCGGTAACGCCGGATTTGGCATCAATAATGATATCGTCGGCAGCAACAACTCCTGCGGCTAAGAGAGGCTTTAACCCGATCAGGGCGCTGGTCGGATAGCAGCCGGGGTTAGCCACCAGGCGGGCCCCCGCAATACTTTCCCGGTTCAGTTCCGGCAGCCCGTAAACGCTTTCCTTAAGCAGAGGGTCGCCTTCCCGTTCATAGCCGTACCAGACGGCATAAAGGGATGCGTCCTTTAGGCGGTAATCCCCGCTCAAGTCAATAACTTTATCGGCTGCCTCGAGAAGCTCGGGGACTTTTTCCAGCGAACTGCCGTGGGGCAGCGCGGAGAAAAGAACATCCGCCTCAAGCTTCTCCTTCTGGTATTTTTCCAAGGTCTTTTCAAATACCCCTTTAAATTCAGGATATACCTGGGAATATTTCTGCCCGGCATAGCTTTCCGAGGTAACCAGGGAAATTTCAACCCCGGGATGCTTAACAAGGATCCTAATAAGCTCCCGGCCCGTATATCCCGTCGCACCAATTATTCCGATTTTTAACATCATGTCCCTCCTAATAAAAATCCCCTCACCCTTAAAGGGCGAGGGGGAATCTCGCGGTACCACCTTTTTTGGCCTGTAAACAGGCCATCTTAGCAGCTTGCACCGGGCAAGCATATCTTTTAACGGTAAATTCCCGGCGGGGCCTACGAACAACATTTTTCAGCCTCGCGGCTCCGGAGTGCGCTTCGGAACAAGTTTCCGGCCGGGCTTCCACCCTCCCCGGCTCGCTTTGCTTCCGCCGGTTCCTACTCTCTCCATCAAAGCCTTTATTTATAAATTTGTTACCAATAGTAACACTTCCCCGTTATCTTGTCAAGGAAAAGCAGCGGAGAATGTTCTTGCTGTCCACTTATCAGAAAGATGCTTCCACGAGGGTTTCGCTTAATCTTCCATGCAAAGATGCTTTGCAATCCTTCAGGTAAAACACCAGGAAATCAGGATTTTCCGGCGTTTGATACCTTGCTTTCATACGGGCTCCGCATTGAAAAACCTTCGCCTTTATCACCAGGTCGTCGACAAAGACTGCTTCTCCCGCTATTCTTAGCCATTTTTCGAAGTCTCTATTCGCCGTCATAAAGGCGACATGAGGGTTTGCCAGCATTTGCTTGTGCACATCTTTCCCCCTGCCCGTGGAAAAATATATTTTTCCTGCTTCCGCCATCAAGAAGCCCCAAGGCCTGACCCTGGGCTTGCCGTTCTCCACAGTGGCAAAAGTACCGGCGGGGTTTTCTTGCAAGAATTTAATTATTTCTTCCATTGGAGTACCTCCTTATTAAATGCTCTAAGGATAAAAGATTGGGTCTTATGCCTGTGTCTCTAAAGAGGCATATTCCCGTGTTTTTTACGGGGCCTTTCCTCCTGCTTTGTTTCCAGCATGTGCAGATGCCTGATTAGGCAGGCTCTGGTATCCCGCGGGTCTATGACATCATCAACCCAGCCCCTGGCGGCGGCAATATAAGGATTGGCATATTCTTCACGGTAGAGGGCAATTTTTTCTGCCCGGGTTTCGGCAGGATCTGCAGCAGCTTCAATCTCTTTCTTGTTAATGATACTAACGGCTCCTTCCGGGCCCATAACGGCGATTTCCGCTGTTGGCCAGGCCAGAGAGACATCTCCCCCAAGGCTCCTGGAACTCATAGCTATGTAAGCTCCGCCGTAAGCCTTCCTGATGATGACGCTTATTTTTGGCACGGTCGCTTCGGAGTAGGCAAACAACACCTTGGCCCCGTGGCGGATAATCCCGCCGTATTCCTGCTTAACGCCCGGAAGATAACCGGGAACGTCCACAAAGGTGATCAGGGGCAGGTTAAAGTTGTCACAGAAGCGGACAAAGCGGGCTATTTTGTCGGAACTATCTATATCGAGGCACCCGGCCAGGACAAGGGGCTGGTTGGCAATAAGCCCCACGCTGCGCCCGCCCAGCCTGGCAAAACCCACTACGACATTAGCGGCAAAGTCCTGCTGCACCTCAAATAAATTGCTGCCGTCAACTATCCGTCTGATAACTTCTTTTATATCATAAGGCTTGTTGCTATTAGCCGGAATCAAGCTGAGGAGTTCTGCGGCCGCCAAAATAGGTTCCGCCTGCTCACAGGCAGGAGGGTCGTCCAAATTATTGGCGGGGAGATAACTTAACAATCTGCGGACAGCTGCAAGACATTCTTCTTCCGAAGCTGCTTTAAAATGAGCAACGCCGCTGATCCTGTTATGGGCATCGGCGCCTCCTAAGTCTTCGCTGCTTACTTCCTCCCCCGTAACGGCCTTGATTACCTGAGGCCCGGTAATAAACATCTTGCTGATATTCTCCACCATGAAAACAAAATCCGTTATGGCCGGGGAATAAACCGCACCGCCGGCTGCAGGGCCAAGGATAACGGAAAGCTGAGGAATCACGCCCGATGCCATAGTATTCCGGTAAAATATTTTGCCGTAACCGTCCAAAGCGGAGACCCCTTCCTGAATCCTGGCGCCGCCGGAATCATTAATCCCAATGAGGGGCGCCCCGTTCTGCAAGGCCAGTTCCATCACCTTGCATATCTTTGCGGCATGGTATTCTCCCAGGGAACCGCCCGCAACGGTAAAATCCTGAGAATATACAAATACTTTCCGTCCTTCCACATGTCCAAAACCTGTTACGACACCTTCGCCCGGGTTCTTAATTTCTGCGGCGGCAGACTCCATTTCCGTCTGGACAAAAGTCCCTAGTTCAGCAAAGCTGCCGGGATCCAACAGTTTCTCAAGCCTTTCCCTAGCGGTAAGCTTTCCTTTCTTATGCTGCTGCTCACTGCGAGATTCGCCGCCGCCCGCAAAAGTTTTCTGCTTTTTTGCCGCCAGTTTGTCAAGTCTCTCCTGCATTAAAATGCCTCCTTGCCTACTGTGAATAGGATCGGACTTCCGGTTTTATATTAAGTAATATATTGAATTATATCCTATAATAACCGGCAAATAAAGTTTTTATCATATTTATCGGTTCATTGTTGTAAAACTTAGCCAAAGCGGCCGGAGTCTTACCATTAATCTTAACGAAGATAATTTTTTAACTCATAGCCGGCAATAGTATCAATTTATTTTACCATAATTTTATCCTCTGGCTTAACTTTGTCAAGGCAGAAAGCTTGATACCCCTGATTCCGTCCCTTTAAACAAGTGACATTTTCTTGTGTTGTGCTATAATAGTTACAGTAAAAAGCGGGGTGAAAATGCCGATGGAAGTATCTGCCCTGGTCGGAGCAAGCGGTACCGGCAAAAGTCACCGGGCGTTGTTTATCGCTCATAAATACAATATCCCCCTCATTATCGATGACGGAATTCTGATCCGGGAAACTAGGGTGCTGGCGGGAAAATCAGCCAAAAGAGAAATAACCCGGGTCGGCGCTGTCAAAAGAGCCATTTTTTACGACGAACAGCATGCCCGGGAGGTAAAAGAACAAATAAAAGCTTCCGGACAGAACAAAATTCTCATTCTGGCCACATCAGTCAAAATGGCAGAACGGATAGCCGCCAGGCTGGAACTGCCGGCAATCAATAATATCATGTATATCGAGGATATCGCCACTGCCAAAGCCATCGCCAAGGCGCTGCTTCTGCGCAAACATAAAAATCAGCATGTCATCCCCATCCCTACCTTTGAAATCAAAAAAGACTTTCCCGGTTATATCATCGACCCCTTGAAATCCCTGGTGCAAAGACCGGCAGCAAATCGTATCTGGATGGAACGTTCCGTTGTCCGCCCTGCTTACAGTTCCCTGGGCGGTTTTTATATCTCCACCCATGTATTAACTCAACTGGTAGAGCATCTGGCCGCAAAGAATGAAGGTATTTCCAAAATCCACCGGGCAGGTTTTAAGACCTCTGCCGACGGCCTGGTAGTTGATCTTGAAATGACCCTGGTTTTAACGGGGCCGCTTTTACCCCTATTAACGGCGTTGCAGCAAGAGACAAAAAGTGAGCTCGAGCTAATGACAGGATTCAGCATCGACAAAATCAACCTGACGGCCAAAAGAATAATCATACCGGAACAGTAGTTCTCCTGCCCTGCCTTGCCATGGAGGAGAAAATAAAAAGCCGCGGTTTCCCGGAAACCTCTCCTTTTTGAAGCTGTCTGCCCCGAAACTATTTGACAGAAAAGCGTAATATTTCCTTCTCCGTTATTAAAAAGTCTATTTTTTTATCATGAGAGGCCAGGGGCACCTTTGCTACCAGCTGGCAGGAAAAAGCAAGGGCCACAAGGGGTACGCCTGCCTTCAGCTCGGGAAATAAACGGTCATAATAACCGCCGCCGTAACCTAGCCTGCCGCCCTCCCGGTCAAAAGCCAATCCCGGTACGATAACCAGGTCGATGACGGCGAGGTCTACCGGCCGGAGCGCTCCCGGCCGCGGTTCCGGAATCCCCCACGTTCCGGGATAAAGATCTTCTTCATAATTAAGAAGCCGGGAAAGAATAAGTCTTTTTTCCCGGCGGTCGGTTTGCGGCACAACTACTATTCTGCCGCTCGCCAGACTCTCCCTGACCATTGTCTCCGTCCTGACTTCCGTGCCGAAACTTAAAAAAAAGAGCACGCCCTCCGCTCGTCGGTATTCCTCCAGAGTGTTCAGCTTTTCCCTGATAGCATCGCTTTTTTCTTTAATCTCGGGCTCTTTTAAGCGCTCGCGTTTTTTTAGCATAAAGCTGCGCAGCTCTTTTTTCTCCATTCTTTTGCTCCCGTCTCCCGGTCCCATGTTCCCCTAATAAGCCCTGGCGAAATAAACCAGATACAGGGCTGGTTCGCCGCAGTAGATACACCTGCCGTCCGCTTTGCTTCCCTCGAAGGGTATACACCGGATAGTGGCCTTGGTTTCTTCCTTAATGGCTTCCTCGCAGCAGCCCTTGCCGCACCAAGGAGAGACGATGAATCCTTTCTTCGTCTCAATTATCTTTTTAAACTCTGTATAATCGTCAAGATAACGGGTATTGTCGTCTCTCATCTTTTTGGCCCGGCGAAACATGTCGGCCTGAATTTCCTGCAGCATACCGCTGATGGCGGCAGTAAGGCCGTCCAGAGGAACCTCTGTCTTTTCACCGGTATCCCTGCGTACTAAGACCGCTTTACCCTGGGCCAAATCCCTGGGCCCCAGCTCCAGGCGCAAAGGCACACCCTTCATCTCCCATTCGTTGAATTTCCAACCGGCAGAATACTCTTCCCGGCTGTCTAATTCCACCCGGAAGTCTTGACCGAGTAATGCCTTGACCTCAGCGGCTTTCTGCAATACTTTATCCTTATCCTTCTTGGACAGGATAGGAACGATGACAACCTGGACAGGTGCGACTTTAGGCGGCATCTTCAGCCCCTGGTCATCACCGTGCACCATTATAACGGCCCCGATCAGCCTGGTGGATACACCCCAGGAACTTTGCCAAGCAAATTTTAACTGGCCGTCTTTATCCAGGTACTGGATATCGAAAACCTTGGCAAAATGCTGGCCTAAATTATGAGATGTCCCTGCCTGAAGCGCCTTGCCGTCACTCATCATGGCCTCAATGCAATACGTTTTTAAAGCCCCGGCAAAACGTTCTTTATCCGTCTTTACTCCCTTAACGACCGGAACAGCCAGTTCCGTTTCCACAAAGTCCCTGTATACTTCCAGCATCTTTAAAGTCTCCGCCTCGGCCTCTTCCGCACTCTGATGGGCCGTGTGCCCTTCCTGCCAGAGAAACTCGGTAGTCCTCAAAAAAGGCCGGGTAGTCTTTTCCCACCTGACGATGTTGCACCACTGGTTAATCAAAAGCGGTAAATCACGCCAGGATTGAATCCACTTGCTATACATGCTGCAGATAATTGTTTCGGAAGTGGGCCGGACTACCAGCCGTTCCGTCAGTTTTTCGTTCCCTCCCTGGGTAACCCAAAGAACCTCCGGGGCAAAGCCTTCAACATGCTCAGCCTCTTTTTGCAGCAGACTTTCTGGAATCAAGAGAGGAAAATAAGCGTTTACATGACCTGTTTCCTTGATACGCCTGTCCAATAATTTTTGCATATTTTCCCATAAAGCATAGCCGTAAGGCTTAATAACCATGCATCCCTTAACGGGAGCATAATCCACCATATCCGTTTTTAGGATCAAATCCAGGTACCATTGAGAATAATCCACCGCCCTGGAGGTTACCTCCCGGACAAATTCTTTATTTTCTTTTGTCAACCTTTGCTCTCCCCCTTCGGCACCT
>CAZYHL010000102.1:0-6772 GCA_964646795.1 uncultured Syntrophomonadaceae bacterium | reverse complement strand
CATTTTGATTATATGCCATTTGTTTGCCAATGAGAATATAAGGAATACCCCTCCCGGATCTTATCGGGAGGGGCATTCCTGAGCGCACCAATCCTTCGTAAACGCGTTCCTTGCTGGTGTTGTTACCATTGCTTTTTTATTTTACCACCTGAGTCAGTTTTCTTTCCGTCGTCAGCGCAACAACGATCACAAATATAACGCCCTTGATAAGCTGTTGTAACGCAGCATCCGGAGTTACCATCACCAGCCCGGTATTTAACACACAGAATATAATCGTGCCCACTATGATATTTAGAAAATGAACCCTGGCTCCTCCCGAAATGGGCAACCCTCCTAAAACCAAAGCAATCAGTATTTGTGTTTCCAACTGGTTTCCCGCTGTCGCAGTGATTGAACCTACCTTGATGACGTTAATAAACGCGGCAAAGCCCGTGATTGCGCCAGCTACGACAAATACTAAAAACTTGGTCAGGTCTGTACGAATGCCAGAAAAGCGCGCAGCGCGCTCGCCTGCGCCAATCGCTTTGAGCACGATGCCCAGTTTCGTATACCTGAATATTAGAAATACAACCAGCAAAACTACGCCTGTAAGCACAGCCTTAAGCCACGTGAGGTTCAGGCTGGTAATTGATGTAACTGCGGCTACAGGCGCGTCCGTGGTCAGATAAGCGCAAAGGCCCCGGAACAAATACATCGTGCATATCGTCACAATGAACGACGGTATCTTGAATTTTACATAAAAGAAACCGTTGAAAGCGCCGATGAAAGCGCCCGAAACAATTCCCGCCGCAATTGCCAAGGGAATGCTGTAGAACGACAGATAGCTGACCACGACGGACGATATGCCTAATATCGACCCTTGGGAAAAATCGAGCCCACCCACCGTCATGATCATAAATACACCCGAGCAGGCGATCATCAGCACATATACCTGGCTTAAAATAAGATCGATGTTCTTACCCTTCACCAGCCTTCCATCCGTCAAAAACGCGAATATAATGATGATGGCGACGAGCCCTAACAGCGGCAATAATGCACGGAAACCCGGCTTTTTAACTATGCTCCCAGCTTCGCCGGAAATATTCTTTTTCTGATCTTCCTTTGTGATCTGTTGTTGCATCGGGTTCATCTCCTTAAATCATCTTTGCGATAAGATCTTCTTCGCCGATCTGCTGGGAACGCATGATCTCACCGCTGATACGGCCATTCTTCATGATGATGATACGATCACTCATACCTATAAGCTCTTGAATTTCCTCAGAAATCATGATGATCGACTTCCCCTTGCTTTTCAGTTCGCTCATCAGCGCATAAATATCGGCCTTTACCTTGACATCGATACCACGCGTCGGGCTGTCCAGCAATATGATGTCGGAGTTCTTACCCAGCCATCGTGCCAGCACCACCTTTTGTTTGTTGCCACCCGAAAGGTCTGACACGAACTGGTCGATACCGGTCATCTTTACGCTGATCATCCGTGCGTTCTTTTCCGCAAATTGATTAAGCTTCTTGTCCCGTATGATCTTATTCTTTGCGAGTTCATCGATGGAGGGCAGGCAGATATTATCCCTTATTGAATTGTTAACAACCAGCGATTCGTTGTCGCGATCCTTTGAAGCATATGCGATGTTGTGCCGGATTGCAGAGGATATGCTGTTGACCGCTGTGCCATTCGCCAGTGTCACCTTTCCGGAACGGCCATAGGATGCGGCAAATATGGCCTTTCCAAGTTCGTGCATACCGCATTCGCTGAGGCCCCCGATCCCTAATATCTCGCCCTTGTGCAGCTTGAAACTGATATCCTCGATTTCGCCGGGAACTGACACATCCTGAACGGTCAGCACCACTTCGTTTGATACAGGCTGCCCGTAATCGGTGCGGTAATAATGGGTGCCCAACTCGCGCCCAACCATCAAGCGCTTTAAATCGTTTTCACTGACATCGCTGCTTTTCACCGTGTCGATCAGTTCGCCGTCGCGCAGCACGGAGATGGTATCCGTACGATCGATAACTTCGGTAAGGTCGTGGGAAATAAATATGATAGTATTGCCCTCTTCCTTGATGCGCTTTATATTCTTATACAGCTCTTCGCGGCCGGCCTGACTCAACGCGGTCGTTGTTTCGTCAATTACAACAACCTTCGGCCCAAAATAGGTGGCTTTGACAATTTCAATGAGTTTTCTGTCTTCAAAGTTATAAAGGTCGATCATCGCCGTGGCATTGATACGCCCAAACCCGTATTGCTGCAGCAGCTTAGATGCTTCTCGGTTCATCGCGGCCGTATTCTTGATGCCGAACTTAACGAATCTGTCTTCTCTACCTAAAAAAATATTTTCAGCGACGGTAAGGCCGGAAAGCGTACCCATCTCCTGTATAATTATAGATACGCCTTTGCGATTGGCTTCAATCTGATTCCTAACCTTCAGTTCATCGCCGTTCAAAATAAAGCGTCCCTTGTCGATAGAATGGATACCGCACAGCATTGAAACGAAAGTGGATTTTCCCGAACCGTTCTCACCGATCAGGCCCCTGATCTCTCCCTTATCGAACGATAAAGAAACATCCTGTACGGCCCGTGTAATACCGAAGGATTTGCTGACATGCTCGGCCTGCAATATTATTGTTCCCATGTTCTCTCCTCACTTGACGATTGCGCCCTTGGCGGCCTTGTTCGTCAGCGCAACGATGATCAGCAGCGCCGCCCCGGTAACAACGTCCTTTGTTGTGGTAGGTGCACCCAATGCGACAAAGCCATTGAAAATGAGGGCGATGATTAACTCGCCGATCACAATGGCAGTGATGGGCGAACCGTATTTCTTAAATGCCACGCCAAAGAAACAACCCATCAGCGGCGTAAAGTTGCGCTCCATAGACCCCATGCCCGTAATTGCCGTCACAGATCCGCCATAACTGACCGAGAGTATCGCCATAATACCCACAAAAAAATGCAACAACATAAAGCCCAGCAGCTTATACTTGTTCACGTTGATGCCCATGTTCTTCGCTACATATTCGTTGCTTCCGATTGCGTAGCAGTACGTGCCAATCTTCGAATACTTCAATATGAATCCTGTCAGAAAAAAGGCCAACAGCGCCAATATGATGTTACCGGGCGCTTTACTGAATTCCAGCAGAGAGGAATCCAACACTTGCTTATGCCCCTGAGCGAAAAAGCATGCTACGCTCTCGTAGATCAGCATGAGGCCTACCGTAACGATCATGGAAGGAATTTTCAGCTTGATGTAAATAAAGCCGTTTATAAAGCCAATGATCGTACCGCAGGCGATGCAACCGATGATCAGCCCCGCATAGCCAAATTGTTTGGACAGTATCACGCCAACGATGGCCGATAGTACCACATTGGCACCGATGCTGAAATCGAAAAGGCCCATTACGACAATAAAATAGAAACCGCATGCGCCCACCGAATACATGATACAGGATTGCAGATAGTAATACATCTGATCCATGCTACCAAAATTGCCAGGCGTCAATATCATGAACGCTCCCCAGATAACAGCGGCAATCAGTATCGGCAATAAAATACCAAAAATCCGGCCATAAATTTTATTTGTCTTCAATTTTTCAAGTCGGCTACTAAAATTCATGAACATCATTCCTTATTCATTATTTGCACAGGAATTTGGGGCTGCCCTGCAGAGGGCAGCCCCATGGTTACCATGTTGTCCGTCAACCGCCGTGACGCGTCTGCACGTCCTCAATGGACAGCGCCGCAGCACAAGCAGCCAGCTCGTCGAAGGTGTAATCGCCCATTGCCGCAAGCTCTTCGCTTGTATAGGGCAGTTCGGAAACAAACAATGCATCATAGGCTGCGTAGTCTGCCGGAGACGTTACATAGATGTATGGGAAGAGAATCTCGTAAAAACCGTCAGTCGCAACTTCATAGTTGCCTTTCGCAGCGTTGTAAGCCAGCATGAATGCAAACAGCGGGTCGGCATAATGTCCGCCGGATTCTGCTGCAATCCCGCCGCTCTCCAACTGCGCATCGAGGTCAGGCAGGAAGTCTGTGGAAACCACAGCGATTTCCCCGGTCTTGCCCTGAGCTTCAATCGCCGCAATTGCGCCAATCAACGGATCTCCGCCGCCGCCAGCCACGATTAACGCATCCAGGTCGGGGTTAGCCGCTAATATCGCTTCAGCCGTCGCTCTGCCGGTATCAGAGGTGGTGCCGCCATACTGGGGTTCGAGCAATTCAGCCTTATCATCAGGATTGGCTTCGTTCCATGCCGCAACGCCTTCCTCGTATCCCTGTTCTCTGAGCAGGAACGTCGCATCGCCGGCTTCCCAGCCTTGAACAGCGATCTTGCGGTTGCCCTTCTCACAAAGGATCTGAACGAGCGTTTGGCCGTTAACCACCTCATCCTCATGCACAGCGCCTACATAGTAAGGCGAGGAGCATGCCAGTGCGTACTCATCCGGGTTGGCTTCCTCATTGATGATGCGGAAGAACTGAGCGACATACACTTCATTTTCTGTGCACGTATTGATGACGGATGTCATTTCTGCGGAAGACGAGTTGCAAATGATGATTGCATCGCAACCGGCCGCGCAAAGCTGCTCCGCGGAAGCCGTAACCTGCTCGGATATGTGGCCCTGATCCACATATATCGGAGCCGGGAGCCCCAGAGCCTCTGCAGCTGCGTCAACAATAATCTTGACTTGGCTGCCCAACGTATCGGTAGAACTCCAGATGGATACGCCTATCTGAATGTCTTCCGTCTCCGCCGGAGTACTTGCTTCGGCCGATTCTTCGGCTGTCGCTGTATCTGCGCCCGCCGATGCGGCTGTTGCAGTGTCGGTCTTTGTGACTTCACCGCATGCAACAAGTGCAAATACCAGTGCCAGAACCATTATCAGTACTAACACTCTCTTCATAATTGGTTTTCCTCCTATATTATTTTTAAGGCATACGCCTTAAATCAAATACATCTGATAATAATACTACCTGAAGTCCTCTATATATTCCCTATTGGCTTCGATCATCTCCGCGACCATATCGTTGATCTGATCCAAAGTGAGCTGCGCGCCCGTCAGCGGATCCATCTTCACCGCATCATATATAAGCTGTATATTTTTTTTAATAGCGGCCTTGGCCATGCCGATATGCATATTGATATTCGTCAGATTCAGAGCAGCCAGTGCATAGGGCAGTTCACCGACATAGCACGGGTGAATTCCTTCGGCGTCCGTATAGCACGGAACCTCAACCACGCAGTCGTTCGGCAAATTGGTGATCAGGCCGGTATTCATCACATTCAGATTCGCTCTGAAAGGCTTCCCCGTAATGTTTGCGTGAATGATTTCGGGCGCATATTCAAAAGTCTTTTCACAGGGGATATCCTCACCTCTTGACAACATTCCCTTTAATACATTGAAGTACTCATCTGCTGCCATTTCATGTGCCAGCCACCAACGGTTTGTCACCTGGTATTCTTCAATTAACTTCTGGTTCTTTCTGAAATACGGCACATATTCCCCCATATGGAATGGCGACTCAGATGGGAAATACCCGAAATTATGCATGATCTTGAACCGGACAAGATCGACCAGCCTGACCCCCATCCCCCTGTAATCCTGCTCGTAATCCGCCAGCTTGATAATATCCTCGCGATTTTGCGATATTTCAAAAAGCTTTGGATAGGCGTCTTTCCCGTCCACCTTATATTGCAGAAACCAATCCATATGGTTAATACCGGCTGCCCAATAAGAGATTCTTGATTCTTCCACCTGCAGATAATTGGACAATTGCTGCGCCGTGCTTTGCACGTTATGACAGAATCCAAATATCTTGATACGGGTTGTCTGGCTCAGCGCAAGACATAACGGCGCCATCGGGTTTGTATAGTTAAAGAAATAAGCGTCCGGGCACAACTCTTCCATATCTCTGCACATATTCAGAAGCTCGGGATACGCGCGCAGAAAACGGAACATACCGCCCGGCCCGATAATATCTCCGATACATTGGCTCAGGCCATACTTATCGGGTATTTCAAGGTCTCGCCTGTACGCTTCCACACCGCCCACCCCGATGGTATTAATCACGAAGGAAGCGCCTTTCATAACCTCTCTTCTTTGCGTCGTCGCTGTGACCTTTACTGTTTTGCCAAATTGCTTGCACAACTTTTCCGCAACTTGTTGCATCACATCCAGCTTTTCTGCATTGATATCCACAAGAGCAAATTCATCGATTATAATATCATTGAAGGAAAGTAAATCGCCCAGCAGCTTCTTTGTAAACATCGAACTTCCGGCACCGATAATAATAATTTTTTTCATAGACTTTCCTCTTTCTAATTATTATTTATTTAGCCTTGATTCGCCATACGGCATCTACATTTTGTGTTTTATAAGCCACATTGTACGTACATGTCATGTTACAAAAACTTATAAGTTTTTGCATGAATTCCTGACAATCAATTCAGGATGGTAAATCATCTGAGGACGCTCGAGCCGCCCGTCCAGCATATCGATCATATATTTGGCGGCCTGCATGCCCATTTCTTTCTTCGGATGCGATATGGTGGTCAGCTTTATGTCCGACTGCATCATCGAAAGCGAATCGTCATATCCCACAATGGAGATATCATCCGGTGCTTTCAGCCCTGCGTCCTGAATCGCCCGGAGCACCATCAGCGCATACGTGTCGTTATAGCAGAAGAACGCGGTCGGCCGGTTTTCTTTCCTCAGCAGCGATTGCGCAAACATGTACGGAAAGTCATACATGTTGGACGTCTCATATTCTCCGATAAAA
>CAZYHL010000101.1:0-6787 GCA_964646795.1 uncultured Syntrophomonadaceae bacterium | reverse complement strand
ACCCTTCCTTCTTCCGACCATTCTTCTTTTTGGCATGTCACATTATATGCTGAAACATGCCTGTCTATGTCTCCGCTTTCAATGGGATTTGAAGGATTGGTTTTATGCTTTTTCGGCCGCTCCGGCGGCATTGCCGCTGAACTCCCGCCGGATATCTGCTCCTAATGCTTTAAGCTTGCCGCTTAAATTATCGTATCCCCGGTCAATGTGGTAAAGCTCCGTCACTCTCGTTTCTCCCTGGGCCGCCAGTCCGGCTATAACCAGGGAGGCTCCGGCCCTTAAGTCCGATGTCTTCACCAGGGTGCCCGTCAATTTCGGAACACTTTTTATCAGGGCCGTCCTGCCTTCAGTAGTAATATCGGCTCCCATTCTCTTTAACTCGGGAACATGCATAAAACGGTTTTCAAACACAGTCTCGGTTATCACGCTGCTTCCCCGGGCTGTAGCCATAAGGCTCATAAACTGGGGCTGCAGGTCGGTGGAAAAACCGGGGTAAGGCAGCGTCTTGACATCAACAGCTTTGATTTCCGCGGGGCCTTTAACCCACAAGCCTTCTTCCCTCTCCTCCAGCAGGACTCCCGCTTCCTCCAGTTTGGAGAGAAGGGGCTTCAAATGGTCTGTAATCACGTTATGTAGGATCACTTCTCCCCGGGTTAAAGCTGCCGCTATCAAGAAAGTGCCGGCCTCAATCCGGTCCGGTATGACCGTGTGGCTACCGCCCCTCAATGCTACCACGCCCTGGATCCGGATAATACTGGTGCCTGCCCCGCTTACCCTGGCCCCAAGGTTGTTAAGAAAGTTGGCGAGGTCAACTATTTCAGGCTCCTGGGCGCAATTTTCCAATACCGTCGTCCCCTCCGCCAAAACGGCTGCCATGATATTGTTTTCCGTTGCCCCCACACTGGGATAGTCCAGGTATATTTTATTGCCTTTAAGCTTTTCCGCCCTTGCCTCCACGTACCCGTGGCCCATTACTATTTCCGCCCCCAGGGCCATGAGGCCTTTTATATGCAGGTCTATTGGCCTCTGACCGATTGCGCATCCCCCCGGCTGGGAAATACGCGCTTTGCCGTACCGGGCCAGTAAGGGGCCCATGACCAGGATAGACGCCCGCATTTTGCCGACTTGGTCATAGGGGGCCGTAAAATCTTTTAATTGCGGTGTCTTAATCTTTAAGTATTTTTTTCTCCTGTCGAATTCAACTTTTGAACCTAAGTGTCTTAACAAAGCGGACATGGTGATAACATCTTGGAGGGGAGGAATATCTTCCAATCTCACTGCCTCCCGGCTTAACAGGGAGGCAGCCATGATAGGCAGGCTTGCATTCTTGGCGCCGCTTATTCTTATTTTGCCAGAGAGAGGTTTGCCTCCGCAAATAACCAATTGCTCCATTCTTTTGCCTCCCTATAGGCCTTTCCTAAATTATTATACGAAAAGGCGGCAATAAGGTTCTTCTTTTGACCAGAGCCCTTGTTTCCCGCCCCTAATCGTTAGTACCCTCCTCCGATGATAGGAATCCCTACCCGTAAAAGAGTCTTGTTCCGGTAACCGTCGTAACGGAGGGCAATATTAATGTTAATTTTTTTTCCCTCGAGACTTAAATATTGGTTAATCAAAGGAGTATACCCTGTCAGGCTGACAAGTTCTGTGGAAGCGATGCCTTCTACCACCTCTCCGCCGCAGAATGCCAAAAGGACTTCCGCCATGTTCTGCCTCTCGGTAGCAGATAGTTTTTCCGGCAGGTAGCCCAGGAGGTCCAGCGTTAATTCTCCCGCAATATCATATCTTAAAAGGCTTTGCTCCAGCCGTTCACCGGCCTGGAGCACCTTCCGCCCGCCTCCCTCTTCTTTTAAATGAATAAGGAGATAAGTTCCGCCTACCTGCTCCCGGGAGGGCAGGGAAGGTACGGTTTGCAACACAACCTTGACCTCAAGGCCGGAGGCGAGAAAGCCATCTCCCGCTGCCATGCGGTATCCTTTTTCCTGCTCTTCGGTCCAGGTAACATCAATCAGGCCAACGGCTTTAGCTATTCCCGCCGCCAGCTCTTTTAATGCTGCCGCCTCCGTAAAGTCTCCGTTAACCTCTCCCCAAAAACGCGCTTCCCCTGCCGACGGTTCAACCCCCGCTTCAGCCATTACTCCCAGCATTAATTCGCCGGCGGCCGTAGGGGAAGACGCAGAATAAGCGTCCTCTCCAAGGCAGTCAAGGAAGGATGCCCCAACGGCAATAAAAAGTAAAAGAACAATAAGAAGAATCCCTTTCCGCACAACTCTCTTCCTCCTCCAAAATTTCTAACTTTTAGTATGCACCTTAAAGGGATTTTTAATGCAGCGCAAACGGCTATGAAAAAAAGAAGCAGCGCCTTTCCTGCTGCTTTTTTGGCCTAATTTACCACCTGCCGTAATTATTAAGAAAATTTAAAATATATTAAATGAAATTTATATTATTTAACCTTAGCTTGATTCTCCCCCGGTTATCAGGTTTGCTTCCTAACTGGGATCCTGTCTATAATGGTACTAGTTAACATAACCAACCCCTAGCCCGGGGAGGGATTACATAAAAGCCTGGATAATAAGGAGGAAATATTAATGCGTAAAAAAATGCTAATTACTTGTGCCGCTTTTTTATTTATCTTGCTTGCGTTGCCTGCCGTAGCTCAGGGAGCCGTACATACCGTTAAACGGGGAGATACTCTCTGGGGTATCTCTCAACAATACGGCACAACGGTAACCAAAATAGCGCAAGAAAACGGAATCGCCAACGTTTCCTTAATTTACGCCGGCCAAACGCTGCGCATACCGGGAACAACGACACGCCATACCGTACGCCCGGGGGAAACCCTCTGGCTTATTTGTCAACGCTACGGCACTAACCTTTCCGCTCTCCTTGCCCACAACAAGGAGATTAAAAACCCGGATTATATTGAAGTCGGCCAAGTCATTTTAGTTCCCGGGCAAGAAGAAAAGGCTGCGGCCGTTCCTTCCCGGAGCACTGCCGCTTATTCCGCTGCTGAGTTGGATCTTTTCGCACGTTTAGTCAATTCCGAAGCAGGCGGCGAGCCCTACACCGGACAGGTTGCCGTAGCCGCCAGTGTGCTCAACCGGGTAAAAGACCCATCCTATCCAAACACTTTGACGGGAGTAATTAACCAGGTGGTAAACGGCTGCTACCAATACAGCCCTGTATTGGACGGGCGTATTAATATTTCGGCTAACGATACGGCGCGGCGCGCTGTTCAGGAAGCCATAAGCGGCGCCGATCCGTCTTTGGGGGCAACTGGCTTTTACAATCCTAGTAAAACATCTAATCAATGGGTGAGAAGCAGACCGGTTACCACAACCATAGGCAACCACGTCTTCTTTAAATAAGGAATCAAAATAAGGAATCACGTAAAAAGATGGCCTGTTAAGGCCATCTTTTTACGTGTTGGTTTGGCAGCCCAGTCCGGAGACATTAATGAGCTCTGTCTTCCAGGTGCTGCCGGGCATTCTTTTTCAGCAAAGGTGCCAATTCCACCGTAAGCATACCCAGCAAGACAAAGCCACCGCCCGCCAGGACATGAGGCTCCAGCGCTTCTTTTAACAGCAAACAAGCGAATAGAGCGGCAAAAGCCGGCTCGCCCGTTAAAACAATGGCTGCTCTGACCGGGGTAGTATGCTGCTGCATATGCATTAGGATAAGATAGGCCAGACAAGTGGCTAAGAGAGAAGTTATGAGCAAGGCTTGCCATACTGAGGCTGAAAAGCGGAGGGGTAACAGGGGAAAAGGCTCCAGGCCAAGAGCCAGCAGGCTGCTCCCTGCCGCGGTTGTCAGAATCTGCACAGCAGTCAAGGCCGTAACATCAAATTTACTGCTGTAATATCCCACCAAAATCAGGTAGACGGCAAAAGCAACGGCACATAACAGCAGCAATAAATCACCGTAATTAAAAAGAAAACCGCCTCCCAATGTTATCAGGCCCAAACCCAGCACGGCAAAGGCCGCACCGGCTAAAACACTGCTTTCCGGCAGGCTCCGGGTAACGACCATGGTCAAGAGGGGTACGAAAACTACCGTCAGGCCTGTTATGAAACCTGCATTGGCAGCGGTAGTGTAAACCATCCCCAGAGTTTGAAAAGAGTACCCGGCCAGCAAAGCCAAGCCAATCAAAAATCCTGCTTTGAACCCTTCTTTGCCAAGGGAAGTCAGTCTGCGGGGAAAGGCCAGGCACATAAACAGGGAAGCCATAATGAAGCGGACCGCGTTAAAGGTAAAGGGCGGCAGTTCTGCTAAAGCTTCTTTAATAACCACAAAAGTAAAACCCCACAGAGCCGCCACCACAAGCAAGCTTATGTCGGCGGTCCAGAGCGGTCTGTTATTTTTCACCATGGTTCTCACCTTTCCTTTATCTTTCCACTACTACAGCCACTCCCTGGCCTCCCCCTACACACAAAGCCGCCAGCCCGTGCCTGCTGTTTCTTTTGGCCATTTCATGCAGAAGGGTGACAAGAATTCTGGCGCCGCTGGCGCCGATGGGGTGGCCTAGGGCTATTGCTCCCCCGTTGACGTTGACAATATTTTTAGCCAGTCCGAGGCGATCAAGGACTACTAAAGACTGGGCGGCGAAAGCTTCGTTGAGCTCGGCAATGTCAAGGTCAGCTGCGGTTAAACCTGCTTTTTGCATGGCCTTTGCGGCAGCCGGGATCGTGCCCAAGCCCATAAACCGTGGGTGGACGCCTGCCGAGGCATAACCCTTGATAAGGGCTAAGGGCTTCAAGCCCTTTGCCGCCGCTTTTTCTGCCGCCATAATAAGCAGGCAGGCCGCGCCGTCGTTGATACCCGAGGCGTTTCCGGCAGTAACGGTACCGCCCTCCTGGAAAGCCGGTTTAAGCTGCGCCAATCTTTCCGGAGTGGTATTCCGACGGGGAAATTCATCCTCGTCAAAAAGGCGGTACTTCCCTTTCCCTTCAGGAACCGGTACCGGCAGAATCTCAGCTTTAAATCGGCCGGAATCTATTGCTTTAATAGCCCTTTCCTGGCTTAGAAACGCAAATTCATCCTGGGCTTCACGGCTGATATTATATTTAGCCGCAACATATTCTGCCGTTACCCCCATATGCACTTCGCTGAAGGCACACCAGAGCCCGTCTTTAATCAGGGTATCCACAACCTGGCTGTGACCCATATGCAAACCAAACCGGGCTCCCGCCAGCACATAAGGAGCCTGGCTCATATTCTCCATGCCCCCGGCCACAATTATCTCCGCATCACCGGTTGAAATCGCCTGGACAGCCAGCGTGACAGCCTTTAAGCCGGAAGCGCACAGTTTATTGATGGTTACCGCCGGAGTCTCCACCGGCAAGCCGGCTTTCAAGGCCGCCTGCCTG
This sequence comes from uncultured Syntrophomonadaceae bacterium, assembly GCA_964646795.1. Taxonomy (GTDB): domain Bacteria; phylum Bacillota; class Dethiobacteria; order PWVN01; family PWVN01; genus CAZYHL01. The sequence goes on along the minus strand of CAZYHL010000101.1, from coordinate 1,421 downwards.
GCAGGATTCTGCCCGAGTCCCGCCTGATAGACGTTCCCAAGAATTACTTCCTCAACCTCTCTGGGGGCAACACCGGTTCTTTCAAGCACCTCTTTTATTAATAAAGACCCTAGCTCTATCGACGAAATGTCTTTTAAGGCACCGCCAAATTTCCCGATAGCGGTACGCACGGCTCCGACTATGGCTACTTCCCGCAATTGTTAACACCTCTTATTCTTGGATTTTTATTAATTATATAGTAAAAGCCTTTCCTTGGAAAGCGATTGCTTCCTAACCTATTATTTTCTTTTATTGCTGGGTTCAATCATCCGGATAAGCTTTTTTCTGTTAAAAGAAAAGCCCGCCGGATCCGGCGGGCTTTAATAACTTCCTTATAGAGCTGCTATAGTTGTTTGAATCGCGCTAATAACTGTCAGCATGAACACCAAGACCAGCAAAGCAACGGACTCAATGATCCCCAGAACTAAAGTATAGTTTGCAAAACCTTTGCTTGTCTTGCCAAAAGCATCGCAAGCGCTGCCCGCAGCTACTCCCTGGGCATGAGCTGAAGCCCCTATGGCCAAACCGCCAAAAACACCGATTCCTAAAATATAACCGGAGGGCAATGACCCCAGATTTGAGACTAAAGTATTCATTAAAATCAGGCCGTAAAAAGTCTGAGACAATGGGAAACCACAGAAAGCTACTAATAAAAAGGGGACTTGCTTGTTCTGGATAAAACCCCTTTTCCATGCCCCGATAGCGGATTGAGCTGCCGCGCCCGCTCCTGTGCCGGAACCAAATGCAGATAAACCTAAAGCCGCACCTATACCTATAAGACCAATATCAAACATCATATCTTTTTGCTCCTTATCTTTTATTTATTAAAATTACACATTCCCGGTTGCTTGAACCTTCTTTTGCTTATCTTTCATGGTGACATCTATCCCGTCATTCCGGGTTTTAAAAGGGGTATAATCTCGTCCTGTCCATTCCATGCCCAGACGGCCGGAAAACTCGAGCATGTTTAAACGTATACCATGAACTAATACCCCCAAACAACATAGGATGAAGTTAAAACTATGCGCAATGATTAATATTGCCGAAGAAATAACAATATTATCTATGCCGCTGGCCATAGTGTTGAAGCTCCTGGCGATCTCAAAGCCGGCCAGGCCTACCGCAAAGAGCCGTATATAGGAAATAATATCACCAAAAGCACTGACAGCATTTAATGCAGTAGGTAACAATCCTCCTAATCCGCTCAAAAGTCCTTTGAAGAAATTGCCTTCCTGTGAGCCGAAAATGACCACTAAACCAAGGCCGCCTAAAATTAAATATAAACTTAAGTCTCCAATCATCCCTCCTGTACCAAGTGCTTGATCAAGGTTAAAGTACATTACCATATCCAGGACAAGATAGAACAGGCCAAAGTTAATACA
>CAZYHL010000100.1:2293-6921 GCA_964646795.1 uncultured Syntrophomonadaceae bacterium | reverse complement strand
AAATAATCCCGGTGGTAAACATAGATCAGAGGGTAGTCGGCACAGGCAAACCGGGCCCGGTTACCCGTCGGCTAATAACCGCTTTCAGGCAGTTTTGTCTCAATAGCGGCGATGCAATATATCAGGAGGGATAACCATAATGAAGAGCGATTCCGTAACAAAAGGAGCAGAAAGGGCGCCTCACCGTTCTCTTTTTAAATCTTTAGGCATAATTGACGAAGAGTTGTCTTGCCCCCTTATAGGCGTGGTTAATTCTGCCAACGAAATTATTCCAGGCCACCAGCATTTGGATAAAATTGCTGAAGCGGTAAAGGCCGGCATCAGAATGGCGGGAGGAACGCCTCTGGAATTCTCTACCATCGGTATCTGTGATGGTATTGCTATGAACCATATTGGCATGAAGTACTCCTTGGCTAGCCGGGAGCTTATCGCCGACAGCGTCGAGGCCGTAGCCCGGGCTTATGCTTTTGATGCTCTTGTTCTTATTCCCAACTGTGATAAAATAGTGCCCGGGATGCTGATGGCGGCGGCGCGACTTAACCTGCCGGCTATTGTGGTGAGCGGCGGGCCGATGCTGGCCGGCCGGTTTAAAGGAGACAAGGCGGATCTTAATACTGTTTTTGAAGCCGTGGGCTCTTTTAAGGCAGGCAAAATGTCCCTTGAGGAACTGTCCTCACTGGAAGAGACGGCTTGTCCCGGCTGCGGTTCCTGCGCCGGTATGTTTACCGCTAATTCCATGAACTGCATGACAGAAGCCTTAGGTATGGCACTCCCTGGGAATGGTACGATTCCCGCGGTTTTTGGCGCTCGTTTGCGGCTGGCTAAAAAGACGGGTTTAAAAATCATGGAGCTTTTAAAAATGAAGCTGTCTCCACGGCAAATTCTCACAGAAGCGGCTTTCAGGAACGCGATAAAAGTAGACATGGCGCTTGGCTGCTCTACTAACACGGTTCTTCACCTGACAGCTATTGCCAAGGAGGCCGGCTTCGATCTTTCCTTGCGCCTGGTAGACGAGATTAGCAGGCAGACGCCCCAGTTATGTAAACTAAGGCCCGGCGGCCCCGATCACATCGAAGACCTGCATGAAGCCGGCGGGATTCCTGCCGTGATGAAAGAGCTGGCTAAAATGGGATTACTGGCTGGTACTGTCCTGACAGCAACCGGCCGCACCGTGGCCGAGAATTTGGAAGAAGCACCGGCAGGAGACGGGAGAGTAATCCGCAGGGCGGCGGATCCTTACAACTCCAGAGGAGGCATTGCTGTTTTATGGGGGAACCTGGCGCCCGATGGCGCTGTAGTCAAGGAAGGGGCCGTTGAGAAGGAAATGCTGGTATTCAAAGGTCAGGCCTGCGTGTTTAACAGCGAGGAAGAGGCCAGCGAAGCAATCCTGGCAGGAAAAGTCAGCAGCGGGCAGGTAGTAGTTATCCGTTATGAAGGTCCCCGGGGAGGGCCCGGGATGCAGGAGATGCTCACGCCAACCTCAGCTCTGGTCGGCATGGGAATGGATAAAGGAGTAGCCCTCCTGACGGACGGCCGTTTTTCCGGCGCTACCCGGGGGGCATGTATTGGCCATATATCTCCCGAGGCCATGGAAGGCGGACCCCTGGCGGCTGTCGAAGACGGGGATATGATTGAAATAGATATTCCCGCCAGAAAGCTTACCCTTTGCGTTGAACAGGCAGAACTGCAGCACAGGTTAAAGAAAGTAAAGCATCCTGAAAAGTTTATTCCCGAGGGTTATTTAAGAAGATACAGCGCCCAGGTTTTATCGGCAGATAAAGGTGCGGTGTTTAAGAATACGGGGGGGACATCATGAAAATTAGCGGCGCAGACATGGTTATGGCGGCCTTAAAAGAAGAGGGGGCCGATGTTATCTTCGGTTATCCGGGCGGGCAAGCCCTAGGCCTTTATGACAGCTTATATAAAGCAGGGATCAGGCATATCTTAACCCGCCACGAACAGGGAGCCATCCACGCTGCCGACGGGTACGCCAGAGTAACCGGGAGGCCGGGTATTGTTATGGCTACTTCAGGTCCCGGGGCAACTAACTTGGTGACGGGTATTGCCAACGCTTACATGGACTCAGTGCCCCTGGTTATTTTCACCGGCCAGGTAGCAACTTATTTGATTGGCACTGATGCCTTTCAGGAAGCCGATATAACAGGGATAACCCATCCTATCACAAAACATAACTATCTGGTGAAAAACATTGCCGAGTTGCCCCATATTTTAAAGGAGGCCTTTAAAATCGCTTCCACCGGCAGGAGAGGGCCTGTCTTGATAGATTTGCCCAAGGATATCCAAGGGGAAATGGGCGAATTTGATTATCCCGAAGACGTGTTCATTCCCGGGTATAACCCGGTAAGCACAGGGCACATGGGGCAAATAGCAAGAGCCGTTAAAGCCCTGGAACAGTCGGAAAGGCCGGTCATTTTTGCCGGCGGCGGTGTGGCTGCAGCAGCGGCGCATGCAGAATTATTGTCCCTGGCGGAAAAGGGAAGCATTCCCGTTACTGCCAGTTTAATGGGGCTTGGGTCTTTCCCCGGCAACCATCCGCTATTTTTAGGCATGCCGGGAATGCACGGCACCTTTTATGCTAATTATGCCTTGATGGAGGCGGATTTAATCCTGGCGGCAGGCACTCGCTTTGATGACAGAGTGACAGGAAAGTTAAGCAGTTTTGCTCCTAAGGCTAAAATTATTCATATTGACATTGACCCGGCCGAAATCGGTAAGAACGTGGAGGTGCAGATACCTATCGTCGGTGATGTACGGGGAGTTTTAGGAGAAATCGCGGCAAAATACAACGGGGGCGATACAGGAAAATGGCTGGAGATAATTAACGAGTGGAAAAAGGAAAAACCCCTTAAATATAATAGCGCGAATGGACAGCTGAAACCCCAGGACGTGATCAGAGAAATCTGTCGGCAAACGGAAGGAAAGGCGATTATTGCCACAGAAGTTGGACAGCACCAGATGTGGACTGCATTATATTATACCTTCACTAGGCCAAGGGGACTGGTGTCCTCCGGCGGTCTGGGAACGATGGGTTACGGATTTCCCGCTTCCTTGGGTGCCCAAATAGGAGCCCCGGGGGAAACTGTGGTCTGTATAGCCGGCGACGGCAGTTTTCAAATGAATATGCAGGAGTTGGCGACCATGGCGGGATACAATCTGCCCGTTAAAGTGGCAATTATTAATAACGGCTGTCTGGGCATGGTCAGACAGTGGCAGGAGCTTTTCTTTGATAAAAGATATTCCCAGGTTCAGCTTCGGAACAGTCCTGATTTCGTCAAACTTGCCGCCGCCTATGATATTCCGGCATGGCGGGTGGAGAAACCTGCTGAAATAGCCCCTGTGCTTAAGGAAAGCTTCCGGACAAAGGGGCCGACGCTAATTGATTTCAGGGTTGAGCCGGAAGAGAACGTTTTCCCCATGGTTCCTGCCAACAGTCCCATAAACCAGATAATGGAGGGGGAATAGATCATGAGGCATATATTAGCCGTGCTGGTAGAAAACAAGCCCGGTGTTCTGGCAAGAGTAGCAGGCTTGTTCGGCCGGAGGGGCTTTAACATAGACAGCATCGCGGTAGGGGAGACATCAGACCCTGCTATATCCCGGATGACGATTGTAGTGGAAGCCGATGAAAAAACCCTCGAACAAATAGATAAGCAGTTGAACAAGCTGATTAATGTCTTAAAAGTCAGCAATGTAACCCGGGAAGCCGCAGTCTTGCGGGAACTTGTGATGATAAAAGTCAAAATTTCGCCTGAAACACGCCAGGAAGTCCAACATATTCTTGACAGTTTCCGAGCCAAAATTGTAGATGTGTCCTTGAATTCCCTCATCATAGAAGTTACGGGAGATATGGAAAAGCTGGAGGCGCTGCAAAACCTATTGGAGCATTTTGGGATCCTGGAAATGGTTAGGACCGGGAAAATAGCTATTTTAAGAGGGAACAAAATTACAAAAAATGGGAGGATGAGTTAATTGGCCAGAATGTACTATGATCAGGACGCTGATTTAGGATTATTGCAAGGAAAAAAAGTTGCAGTTATCGGTTATGGCAGCCAGGGGCACGCCCAGGCGCAGAATCTGAAGGACTCCGGCCTTGACGTGATAGTAGGGCTCAGGGAGGAAAGCGCTTCCCGCCGGCAGGCCGAAGCTTACGGATTTAAAGTGATGACCGCCGCTGAAGCAGCAGCAGCCGCCGACATTATTCAACTATTAATCCCCGATGAAAAACAACGGGATATCTATATTAAGGATATAGCTCCGCATATGACGGAAGGGAAATCTTTGGTGTTTTCGCATGGGTTTAATATCCATTTTCAGCTGATTGTCCCGCCGCCGTCAGTGGATGTCTTCATGATTGCACCCAAGAGCCCCGGGCACCTAGTGCGCCGTATGTACGAAGAAGGAGCGGGAGTCCCCGGCTTAATTGCCGTTTACCAGGATTACAGCGGCAAAGCCAAAGAATTGGCCTTGGCTTATGCCAAGGGGATAGGCTGTACCCGGGCGGGAGTTATTGAAACAACCTTCCAGGAAGAAACGGAAACGGACCTTTTTGGCGAACAGGCTGTCCTTTGCGGCGGAGTCACGGAATTGGTGAAAGCCGGTTTCGATAC
>CAZYHL010000100.1:0-2193 GCA_964646795.1 uncultured Syntrophomonadaceae bacterium | reverse complement strand
CTCCGGGCAATGATGCCTTGGATCAAGGCTAAAAACAAATAAGGAAGAGAAAAGGCGCATAGGAAAGAGGTGTTTTCGTTGGGTATGACAATGGCGGAAAAAATATTGGCGCACCATGCCGGCAAGGATAAAGTATGCCCCGGTGACCTGGTGCTGGCCAAGTTGGACCTGGTCTTGGGAAATGATATTACCGCCCCCGTTGCCATCAAGGAATTTGAAAAAATCGGAGTAGCTCATGTATTTGACCCGGAAAGAATAGCCCTAGTCCCCGACCATTTTACACCTAATAAGGACATCCAGTCGGCGGAACAGGCCAAAATCCTTCGGGAATTCGCCCGGAAATACGGTATTAAGCATTATTTTGAAATCGGCAGGATGGGTGTTGAGCATGCGCTTTTGCCGGAGGCGGGCTTGACCTTACCGGGGGATTTAATAATCGGGGCCGATTCGCATACCTGTACCTATGGAGCCCTGGGGGCTTTTGCCACCGGCGTAGGCAGTACCGATATGGCCGCCGGCATGGCTACAGGCGAAGCCTGGTTTAAAATACCGGCCACCATCAAGCTAGTCTATAAGGGAAAGCTAAATCGCTGGGTGGGCGGGAAAGACCTGATCCTATATACAATCGGACGGATAGGGGTAGACGGAGCCTTATACAAGTCCCTGGAATTTGCCGGTGATGCTATTGACGCTCTTGATATGGACGGCCGTTTTACCATGTGCAATATGGCTATCGAAGCGGGTGCCAAGGCGGGGCTAATTGCACCGGATAAAACAACCTTGGACTATGTGGCTCAAAGGGCCGTGCGGGAATTTCGGGCCGTAAAAAACGACCCTGATGCCAGGTATGAAAAAGTGCTGGAATTTGATGTGGCACAGATAGAACCCCAGGTTGCTTTCCCCCATTTGCCCGAAAATACCCGTTCTGTTAGGGAAGCACAGGATATAAAAATAGATCAGGTAATTATCGGCTCCTGTACCAACGGGCGGATTGAAGACCTTCGGATGGCCGCAAGGGTTCTTGACGGGAAGAAAGCGCACCCGGCGGTCAGGTTAATCATTATTCCCGCAACCCAGGCCATATACCGGCAGGCAATGCAGGAAGGCCTTTTTGATATTTTCTTGGCCGCCGAAGCTGCTGTCAGCACACCAACTTGCGGACCGTGTCTGGGCGGTCACATGGGGATTCTTGCCCGGGGCGAAAAAGCAGTTGCCACGACTAACCGCAACTTTGTCGGCAGGATGGGGCATCCTGAAAGCGAGATCTATCTGGCAAGCCCTGCCGTGGCAGCGGCTTCGGCCATTAAAGGCCGCATTGCACATCCCGAGGAGGTTGTCTAAATGACTATTAAAGGAAGGGTCTGGAAGTTCGGCAACGACGTGGATACGGACGCAATTATCCCCGCCCGGTATTTGAACACAACGGATCCTCAGGTCTTGGCGCAACATTGTCTGGAGGATGCCGACCGGGGATTCGTTCAAAAAATAAAGCCGGGGGATATCATTGTTGCCGGGAAAAATTTCGGCTGCGGCAGCTCCCGGGAGCATGCTCCCATAGCCATCAAGGCGGCAGGTATAAGTATTGTTATCGCCTCTTCTTTTGCCCGTATTTTTTACCGTAATTCAATTAATATCGGGCTGCCGATACTGGAGGCTCCCGCCGCCGCTGCAGCCATTAAAGAGGGTCAAGAGGTTGAAGTCGATTTAAAGGCAGGCAAGATAATTAACCTGTCTACAGGCGACGCCTTCGAAGCCGTACCATTCCCTGCTTTCATGCGGGAGCTAATCGAAGCGGGAGGGTTAATCGGTTTTACCCGGGCCAGGCTTAACAAGCCGGGGACGAAGGGTTAAAAGTCGATACCGAGGAAAGAAAGCTAAAAAACAATTAACAAAACAACTAAATGCCCTTCGGGGCATTTTTAAATTTATGCCGCAACAGGAAAAGGGAGGAAAAATAATTAAATAAACAGCCAAATGGGTAAAATAGCCGGAAAGCAAAAGTTAAAAATTACATATCTAAAAGGAATTTAGGAAAACAGAGTAGAAATATATGAAGGTTACAGGCAATAGCAGCTAAAATATAAAAGGTTGTTAGGAGGAATAGTGATGAAAAAGTATGCTACGGGCGCGATCAGAAATATTGCCCTGGTATCCCACGGAGGGGCCGGAAAAACCTCTATTGCCGAGGCTCTT
>CAZYHL010000099.1:0-6998 GCA_964646795.1 uncultured Syntrophomonadaceae bacterium | reverse complement strand
CTTTCCGCCAGCATCGGTATCCTGAGCACCCTCTCCCGGTTGGCTGCCAAAACCTCTCCGGGCAAGCCGGCTGTTTCCCGGCCGAAAACCAGAAAGCTTGAAGCAGGAAATTCGACGGAGGAATAAGGTTTTTCACCCCTGGTGCTGATGTAATAAAAGCTTGCGGAGGAGTATTGCCGCCACAGTACTTCCAGCGAAGGGTAGAGGTGGATATCCAGGTAAGGCCAGTAATCCAGCCCGGCCCTTTTCAGTTTTTTTTCTTCGAGGGAAAAACCCAAAGGCTCAATCAGGTGCAGGCTTGTCCCCGTTACCGCGCAGGTTCTGGCTATGTTGCCCGTATTCTGAGGTATCTCCGGTCTGTATAGAACCACATGCATGTCTCAACCTCCGGTTTTTTCATCCTGCTCAAGGTTTTCTTTCTTCTCTGGGTCGCTATTATTACGCTTCGCAGTTATCCCGTCCAAATAGACTGTTAATTCGTCCGTGCCTCTTGCCAGCTCCTCAACGTCAATAACGGCTTCATAAAGGCTTTTTTCCTGCCGGGAGTCGCCGTACAGGGCATCATAATAGTCCCGGCAGAGCGTGAGAACCGCTTCCCTGACGCGGTTTTCCTGAAGCAGTGCCTGGAGTTCGCTAACCTTTTTAGCCCCTATGCGGCCGCGCAAATAGTCCAGGGCCGCCATTCCCTCTTCTATGATTAGGGGGCAGTCTTCCAAATATTCCTCGCTAATTCTGTCCACTCTGGTCTCAAGGGATGCTTTGAGTAAAATGTGGCGTCCCTTATCCATGGCCACAGCAAAAAAAGGCGGCAGATAAACCGAACCGATCTTTTTCCCTTCTCCTTCCACCAGGATATAGGGACTTTCTTTGTATTGCTCCAGTTCCAGCCAGAGAAGGCTTTCAAAGTCCTTTTGGCTGCGGGTGCCCTTTTTGCCCAGACCGCCGAATACCGAACCCCGGTGACAGGCCAGTCCTTCCAGGTCAATAGCCGGATACCCGCGGTTCTTTAAACCATTTATAATCTTTGTCTTCCCCACACCTGTAAGGCCATTCAGCACCACCAGTTCCGGCTTCAGGTCATAAGCCGCAAGGCTGCGGCTGATAAACCTGCGATAGGCTTTGTAACCGCCCGCAAGCTGTCGGACCGGCATTCTCATCAATCTCAGGACAACCATCAAGCTTTCGCTTCGCATACCGCCCCGCCAGCAGTAGAGAACCGGCTTTCTGCCCTTTACCGCTTCCTTTACCTGATGGTAAAGCTGAGGGAGCTTGGGTGCTGCCGTTTCCAGACCCAGAAGGCGGGCCGCGGCGGCACCCTCGTTTTTATAGGTCAAACCCAGTTGCCGGCGCTCCTTTTCATCAAAAAGGGGAATACATACCGCCCCCGGGATGGAGGCTTCCTTATATTCCTCCAGGGAACGTACATCAATAAAACAGATATCTTTTTTAAGCGCCAGTGCTTCTTCTACGCTGATTGATTCCATCTTTCTCCTTACCGCCTTTAGGCGCCATTCTCCTTGTTCTTTCCCTCTTCGTCCCCGTTTTCTTTTTTGTACCGTCCGGCACACTCGGCATACTCCCTTACCTTCGCCTGCACAAGGTAATTTAAGGAACCCTTGGGGTACTCCCCTCCAGCCGAAAGTTTCCCGGCTCTTTTGCCCGTGAGAATTTCCAACCCTTCATCCACAGTATTAATGGCGTAAATGCGGAAAGTGCCTGCCTGAACGGACCGCCTCACCTCTTCTTTTAACATGAGGTTTTTCTTGTTGGCCGCGGGGATGATGACGCCCTGGGTGCCCGTCAGACCTTGAATCTTGCAGGCGGCAAAGAACCCCTCGATTTTATGATTTACCCCGCCTATCGGCTGGATCTCCCCCTTCTGGTTTACGGAGCCTGTCACGGCAAGGCCCTGATCCAGGGGAACCTCCGCCAAGCTGGAGATAATGGCAAAGAGCTCGGCGGCTGAAGCACTGTCCCCGTCTACGCCGCCGTAGGACTGTTCAAAGGTGATGCTGATGGAGAGGGACAAAGGCCATTTTTTAGCATAACGGGCTCCCAGGAAACCGTTAATGATAAAGACGCCCTTGTCATGGAAACGGCCGCTTAAGCGGGACTCCCGTTCAATGTTGACAATTCCCTGCCGGCCTAAAAAGGTGGCAGCGGTTATCCGGCTGGGCCTGCCGAAAGAATAATCCCCCGTATCCAGGACGGACAACCCGTTAATCTGGCCGATCTCTTTCCCCTCCAGCTTGAGCAGCAGGTTGCCCCTGCGAATTTCTTCCTGGATTCTTTCCTCCAGCCGGTTTGAACGATAAACCTTTTCCCGAATAGCCTTGTCAATATGGGAAACGCCTATTTCCTCCTGCCCGGACACCCTGGCCCAGGCGTCGGCCTCATACAGGATTTCCAGTAAATCGTTAAAGCGGGTCGTTAATTTTTCCTGGTCCCCTGCCAGGCTGGAACTGTATTCCATTACCCGGGCTATGCTCTCCTTGTTGAAGGTGTGCAGGTTATCCCTCTGGGCAATAGAGGTAACAAAATTGTACATCTTCCGCAGGTTCTCCCGGTTCCAGTCCATCTCGTAATCAAACTCGACCTTAACCTTGAAAAGCTTGGCAAAATCCTCGTCATAGGAACTCAAAAGGCGAAAATAATAAGGTGAACCGATCAAAATCACTTTAACACCCACCGGGATGGGCGCAGGCCGCAGGGTGGACATGGTTACCAGGCCGTAGTTTTCCCCCAAGTTTTCCGTCTTAACCTCCCTGGTCTTGAGCACCCTCTTCAAGGCATCCCAAGCATAAACATTCCTAAGCAGGTCTTCGACCTGGAGAATCAGGTACCCGCCGTTAGCCCTGTGGAGGGCACCGCTTTTGATCATGGAAAAATCCGTGGTCAGAATGCCCATCTTGTTCTCATATTCCACCCTGCCGATGAGATTGTAATAAGTAGGGTTGTTCTCTATCACCACCGGTGCGCCGGCGGTTTCCTTGTTATTGACAAAAAGATTGACGGCATACTTATTGAAAACATCATCCCTGCCTGCCTTTTTCAGCCAGGGGAAAGAGGCTGTTACGTCTTCCTCGTCGTCCCGGAAATCATCCAGGTTTTTGAGGACATCCTCTTTAACTTCCTCCAGATATTTTTCAATACCGTCGTATTTGCGGTATTTATCCTTGATGCTGCCGATTAAATGGCCTATGGCAAAGAGGGCTGTTTCCTGCTCCAAGTTTTTGATTTTTTCCTTTAAGTCCTTTTCCAGGTTTTGAATCCTCGGCATGATTTCCAGCGCCTTCATCTGTACCTGCCGGGATTTTTCTTCCAGCTCCCCCTTCAACTCGTGGTCAAGGTTTTCATACTCGTCCTGGTTAAGCTGCTTGCCTTCCACGACAGGGATGCTGACAAAGCCCGTCCCCGTTTTTTTAAAAACAAATCCGCTTTCCTCGGCAAATTTGTTCAATTCATCAAAATATTTGTTCCTGATATTCTGATATTCTTTAACAATTTCCGCTTTTTGCCGTTCGTATTCTTCCCCGCCTAAGGCTTTGGAAATCTCTTCTCTTAAAGCAAGAACCAGCTGCTCCATATCCCGGCAAAATTCACAGCCTACCCCCGGAGGGAGGCGCAACGTCTTGGGTTTTTCCGGGTTTTCGAAATTAAAGACATACAGCCAGTCATCGGGAACCGTCCCCTGCCGGGCATAACGGTTGACGGCTGTTTGAGCATAGCTTTTTTTCCCCACACCCGGCATGCCTGACATAAAAATGTTGTAACCCTGCTGCTTGATATGTAATCCCAGCTCCATAGCCCTGACGGCTCTTTCCTGGCCGATAATACCGTTAGGGAGGATTTCGGGTTCTTCATCCAGGGGGAAGAGAGCATCCTTAGGACATTCCCTGTATAGTTCTTCCGTCGCAACCCAATATTTTCGCTTCATGTTTTTCCTCCTCAACCCATTCTATGGCCTATTATTCCATTTATAAAGTCTAATATCCTGCCTCCGGCAGCAAAAACCCGGACTAAATACACGGGCGCCCGGCTGCCGCATAAAGAGCAATTATCCGCCGCCGAGCTTAGAGCTTAAGCATTTAAATCAAAAAAACTGCAGGCCTTTTACCGGCCATGCAGTTTCAATCGCAGTTATCTTTTAATGGACCTGTCCTTTTTCTTCTATCTGGATAAGCCCCTCTTCATGCAACGCAAGGATTACATCCTTTACATCCGCCTTTTTTTCCGGGGGCAGGGAGGCCACAAACCTGTCTATCTCATCCTGCTCCACCAGTTTAGTCACTTTTAATCCGCCTACCTCAAAGGTTTTATTCCCTGTCAGGGAAATCCCTCCTTTACCCTAAACTTTCCCTTCAGTTTTCCCGGAGCAGGCATCTTTTATACGGCCTGACGCCCTTGGTTATTTTTATGGCTGTTCTTCCTCTTCAGGCAGCTTAATGAATTTCCGCTCCATCATCATTGCCGTCAATTCCCGGGAGCGTTTAATAATGCCGTCCGCTTTTTGAAAGACTTCTTCCCCTGTGAGTTCGGTTCTCGCTACCTTCTGTTTAAGGGCTTGCATGGCTACAGCCGCTGCCAGCCGGGGAAATACTTCCCAATCATCCATGGTGGGAAGCAGTGAATCTGCCGCCAATCCCCTGTCCCGGGCGGTATCGGCCAACTCATAAGCGGCAGCGGCGCACATTTCATCGGTGATTGTTCTGGCCTGGACATCCAGCGCTCCCCGGAAAATTCCCGGGAACATCAAGGAATTGTTGATCTGATTGGGGAAATCCGAGCGCCCCGTAGCAACGATCCGGGCACCGGCCTCTTTCGCTTCCCAGGGCCAGATCTCGGGATTAGGGTTGGCACAAGCGAAAACCACGGCATCCCTGTTCATTTGCGCGATCCATTCTTTCCTGATAGTGCCGGGGCCCGGCTTGGAAAGGGCAATCAAGACATCGACACCGGCCAGGGCTTCCGGTATGCCGCCCCGGCGGCCGTCACCGTTTGTTTTAAGGCAAAGCTCCCATTTCTCCTTGTGCCTGGTTTTAAGCTCCTGCCTCTCCTTGTTCAGGATGCCGCTGCTGTCGACTACATAGATATGCTCAGGCTTGACTCCGGCAATAATAATCATCCTGGCAATGCTGATATTGGCGGCGCCTGCCCCCACCAGGGTCACCTTCACGTCCTCAATTTTTTTGCCTACAACCCTTAAAGCATTAATTAACCCGGCAAGGGTTACGGCAGCGGTGCCCTGCTGGTCATCGTGCCAGACAGGAATATCCATTTCCGCCCTTAGCCGCTCTAAGATATAAAAGCATTTGGGGTTAGCGATATCTTCCAGGTTAATGCCGCCGAAAGTAGGCTGCAAGTACTTGACGGTCTTAATGATTTCCTCGGGGTCTTTGGTATCAAGACAGATGGGAAAGGCATCAACACCGCCCAAGTATTTAAACAGTAATGCTTTGCCTTCCATGACCGGCAACGAGGCTTCCGGGCCGATATCCCCCAGGCCGAGGACCCGGGAACCGTCGGAAACAACAGCCACATTGTTGGCTTTATTAGTATGGCGGTACACTTCTTTTTTATTGCGGTTTATGGCCATACAGGGTTCCGCCACTCCCGGAGTATACCAGATGGCGAAATCCTGAAAATCCCTGACACAGCATTTCAGAGCTACTTCTATTTTACCCCGGTAATACGGGTGAAGCTTTAAGGCATCTTCTCCCGGTTTTTCCGCCCTGCTGATTAGTTCTTTCTTTGAAGTCATTTTCTATTCCCCCTGTTCCAAGGCATAACGCCTTCTGCCCTCCGTGTAGAGGTCTCCCCCGTAAGCATCGTAAACAACCGTTGCGGGGAAGTCTTCCACCTCCAGGCGGCGGACGGCTTCCGGACCTAATTCCGCGTAAGCTACTATTTCCTGTTTGCGAATCCTTTGCGAAAGAAGAACGGCCGCACCCCCGACGGCCGCCAGGTAGAGGGCTTGATAGAACATCAACGCCTCTTTTACGGCCCCGCTTCTGTCCCCCTTACCGATAACAGCCTTCACTCCGGCTTTGAACAACGCGGGCGTGTAGGGATCCATGCGGCTGCTGGTGGTAGGCCCGGCGGGCCCGATTACCCGCCCCGGCCGCGCCGGGGCGGGTCCTGTATAAAAAATAGTCTGTCCTTTGAGCTCCAGGGGCAGGTCTTCTCCCGCCGCCAAACTTTCCGTCAAAAGTTTGTGGGCGGCATCCCGGGCTGTATAGATAATACCCGTTAAAAGAACTAGATCCCCGGCTTTTAAAGACAGAACATCCTCTGCCGTAACAGGCGTGGTGATTTTTTTGGGTGTCATCATCCCGGCCTCCTTTCAGATAATCCGCTCGGCATGGCGGGCAGCATGACAGTTCAGGCTGACAGCCGCCGGCAGGCTGGCGATATGGCAGGGGAAAGCCTCGATATGAACGGCCAGAGCCGTAATCCTGCCGCCGAAACCCTGGGGGCCGATGCCCAGGCAATTGATGCTCGCTAAAAGCTCTGCTTCCATTTCCGCATAAAAAGGCACGGGATTTTTCTGTCCCAGCCGCCGCAAAAGAGCCTTTTTAGCCAGGTAGGCGACTTGCTCAAAGGTACCGCCCACGCCGACCCCTACTATTACCGGCGGGCAAGGGCTGGCGCCTGCCTCCTTCACATGGTTCACAATGAAATCCATTACCCCCTGTCTGCCGTCGGCAGGGCTGAGCATCTTGACGGCGCTCATATTCTCGCTGCCGCCCCCCTTGGGGGCAAATATAAGTTTGACCTTGTCCCCCGGCACCAGGTCTAGATGAATCACGGCAGGAGTATTATCCCCCGTGTTTACTCTGTCAAAGGGATCCGCAACAATGGATTTCCTTAAAAACCCCGCTTCATACCCCAGGCGCACCCCCTGGTTGACGGCTTCCTTAAGGCCTCCCCCGGCTAGTCTGACTTCCTGGCCTAATTCAATAAAAACAACGGCAAAACCCGTATCCTGGCACATGGGC
>CAZYHL010000098.1:0-7077 GCA_964646795.1 uncultured Syntrophomonadaceae bacterium | reverse complement strand
TAATAGCCAACGGCAGAAAGGAAATTGTTGCGGTAACAATCGAGGAGGAAGCGCTGGAGGATAAGGATGTGGAAATGCTCCAGGATCTTATCTTGAGCGCCGCCAATGAGGCTTTGCGCTTAGCAGAAGAAAAAACGACCGAGGAAATGCAAAAAATAACGGGGGGCCTTAACCTGCCGCCGGGACTCTTCTAGAAAGGAGAAACCCATGAACTACCCCAGAAACATGGAAATGCTTATAGAAGCTTTCCGGCGCTTACCAGGCGTAGGGCCAAAGACGGCACAGCGGCTGGCATTATTCGTGCTTAAAATGCCCCGGGAAGACGTTCGCGCCATGGCCCGCGCCCTCGTGGAAGCCCGGGAAAAAACAGTATACTGTCGAATCTGCGGCAACTTTTCGGAGGATGATTGCTGCCTTATCTGCCGGGATCCGCGGCGTGATGCTTCCGTTGTCTGCGTGGTTCAGGAGCCGAAAGATGTAATCGCCATGGAAAGAATTATTGACTACCGGGGCTTGTACCATGTCCTTATGGGCGCCCTTTCTCCGATGGAAGGCCTGGGCCCTGAAGAAATACGCATTAAAGAACTCATGGAGCGCTTGCGGGATGGAAAGGTTAGAGAAGTAATAATGGCTACCAATCCCAACGTGGAAGGAGAAGCAACAGCGCTTTATATAGCCCGCCTGATTAAACCTTTAAACATAAAAGTAACCCGGATTGCTCACGGGCTTCCCGTAGGCGGTGATTTGGATTACGCTGACGAACTTACCTTAGGCAAAGCTCTGGAAGGGCGCCGGGAAATATAAATGGGACACTTTCTATAAGGCCCCTATAATCAAACCGCTTAAAACGCCCACGACTATTCCCCCCGTAGCCAAATGACTTTTACACCCGGCTAGCAAATGGGCATCGGGAATTAATTCATCACAAACTATATAAAGCATGGCTCCGGCTGCAAAACCCAGAGAAAAAGCCAGAAAATCGGGCGAGATGCTGCCCATGCAACTGCCGATGAAGGCGCCGATACCCATGGGTAAACCTGCCATGGCAGCCGCTAATACAACCTTCTTCTTGAGAAAACCGGCGATAACCATTGGAGTGGCCATAGCGAGGCCTTCGGGAATATTATGCAAAGCCATGATAACGGCTAAGCCTGTGCCTAATTCGGTGTTGGCGGCGAACCCGGCACCAATGGCAAGACCTTCGGGAATATTATGGAGGGCAATGCCGATCGCTAAAAGGATGCCGGCTTTAAAAAAACGGGCCTCTTCCCCTTCGCAGGAGGCAAAATGAAGATGAGGAAACACAATGTCTAGCAGCCAAAGGATTATTATGCCCAGGGTCAAACCGATAAGACCCTGCAGGAACCCTCCAACTTCAAAAGCCTCTTTCAAAAGTTCATTAAAAATAATAACAAGCATAATCCCGGCTGAAAAGCCCAGAATAGCGCTTAAGGCGGTTTCTTGAAGCCTTTTAAAACAGACAGCGATGAAACCACCGCTGACGGTACCTACTATGCCGGCAAATAGTCCGATGAGGGTTACTTGAGCCAGAAAACTTAGTTCCATGGAATCAACTCCTGATAGATTAATAGTAATAGTAACCGTTATTTTATTCTATTGAATAGAATAAAATCCTCCCGGATGGCAATTGAATCTGGAGGGATAAAAATAGGCAGTCGATAATTGATAAGGTGCAGAAAAGAAGAAGTCCCGGGTTGCCGGGACTTCTTCTTCCTTTGTTTTTACGAAAGCTGGCTTCTATATTGCTGGATGGTGCTTTGCTCGGCTTGCTGGGCCGGCTTGTAATAACCTTTTTGGTTAGCTTTTTGAGCTAGTTGAAACTGAAATTGCTCATCCGAATTTCTAATTTGCTGTAAAGTTTGTCTTAGTTGAGGATTGGACGATTGAGCAATAGCGCTTGCATAGCCGATCAGGCTGCCGTTAACCATTGATAGAATATCATTAACCATATCTTTTTCCTGCAATGTTACTGCCTCCTTTTTATTTATTGAAGAAAGGATATAAGTTTTTGTTTTGTCTGCCTTGCACTGTTAGCTGATTGCTGGAACATTTGTTTTATTTCCGAGTCAGTGCATTGCTGGGCATATTGCTCTAGTTTTTGAGCTCCTGTTTCATGGGCTCCGATTAAATGACGCAAGTTTTCTAATTCCTGGTTGTTAATTTGTTGCATCATTACTACTCCTTTCTTTTGGTTTAATAATATTATTTCAAACTGGTTAATTAATATCCCTAAACGTAAAGTGAAAATGTCCGACAAAATCTGTAATTACAGACAGTTTATTCAGTTGTTAAAAAAATACATATTCTGCCCCCGCCAGGATAATAATATTTTTATTTATTAAATCATACCTTGTATAAGGAGTCTGGGGGTGAGGAGATGAAGTGGAATGATTTGATGTTCGAGGTTATCGGTAAAATGGATAACTTTCTGACAGAGGAAAAGCGTGCGCCGGAAGTGAAGGAGGAGGAAATGCTTAAGAAGGCGATAAATAAAGCCGGGAAAGAATTGTTGGTAACCCGTTCCTTCTTTGATAACGTAACGGATCCTGATATGGTCGACCATGCTATCTACGCCATGCAGGCTGCAGAGAGGAAATATGCTTATTTGCTGAAATTTGCCAGGGAAAAGGGTTACCGTCAGCCGTTAAAAGAAGCTCTGCTTAATAATATATCAGGAGAGGAGGGTTGAAGATGCCGGAAATAGATTTAAATTTAATTTTGGCTTTTGTTTTTGGCTTGATGGTGTTATACTTGCTGGCACGTCTTATGGCATATCCCTTTCGCTGGGTGTTGAAGGCGGCAGGCAAAGCAGTTATTGGCGGAGTAGCCTTGATTGTGTTCAACCTGTTGGGCGGCCTTGCCGGCCTAAGCCTGGGGGTAAATTTATTTACTGCGGCGGCAGTAGGGTTTTTGGGATTACCGGGTATCATTACCCTGCTGGTTATGAAAAATATTTTGGGGTGATAACCACGTCCCCGAAAAGTTTTACGTTAAATCTATGCTTGTTTTTCTGCCGACATAATTAAAAAAAACAGCGGCGTCGCCCAGGAATTGGCGCAGAAGGGCCGAGGCTTCAAAACCGGTGCAATGGCAGCACCCTAACAGGGATATCCCTTCTGTTTTTAACCAATGAGCGATTTCTTTTACTTCCTGTGCTTTCGTATCACACAAGTGCAAACCGCCGATGACTCCGAATATTCTATCTCCCATCCTTTCTTTAACCTGGGTGATAGTGTTCTCCAAGCCATTATGAGTGCAGCCGGTAATAATCAGCAGTCCTTTGGGTGTTTTCAGAACCAACACTTGTTCGTCGGACATCGGGTCGGGCATAAAAGAATTCCTCTCTTTTAAACAGCGCTTGGCAGCCTTTAAATCATTTGAAGGCTTAATTCTTGCTATCGGCCCGACCAGGAATATATTTTCAGCTATTTCTTTCGTTTCCTCGCTGCGCAGGCTAAACTTTACTCCCGAGGCCTCATAGGCTTCCTTTTTCTTAAACATACCGCTTGGGACAGGTTCCTTGCCCGGTTCAACGGCATACTTTTGCCGGAAGATAGCAGGATGGACAAATACTTCTGTTTTGGTCAGGTATTTCATCACGGTTTCCAAGCCGCCTGTATGGTCGTCATGAGCATGACTAAGGATAATCGAGTCGATTGTTTCCCAATTAAGTCCTAAAGTCCTGGCGTTCTGCTCGATCGTCAGGCCGCCGCCGGTGTCAAACAAGATATTTTGGCCGTAACCGGTAACCAAAAAGGATAAGCCGTGTTCACCAAGGGTTCCTTCAAAGCTTTGTCCCGGATGAACGACATAATTATCTACCAGAGATAATATTTCAATTTTTCCCATTTCCTTTTCTCCTTTGTTTGGCAATATTAATTATATTCTTCAGAAAAATAGTATTACCTTTCGGGTCCCAGAGTTTAAGAAGTTGTTCCTGAAGATCCTGCGAATATTTTTCCTGTTGTTCATTAAGACAAATAGAGGGTATAATTATATATAGCCGTCAAGTCCATTTGCGGGATTTACGGCATCATTTTTATCCGGCAGGAGGGATAACTTGTCTTTCCTCAAAACGTTTAAAAAAGGAGATTATCTTGTTATCGCCGGGTTACTGTTTGTAGCCCTGCTCGTTTTTATTTTTAGAAATACGGACTCAGGCCAGGCCGCCGGCTATATAACAGTGGAAGTTGATAACGAATTGATTATGAGTATACCTCTTGATGCCGCTGACAACCACCGCTTTGTCTCTGTCCCTCTTGAGAGCGGCGAGGCTTTTTTGGAAATTGATGCGGGTAAAGTAAGAATGATACCGCTGCCGCGGGATTTGTGTCCTCTGGGTGTTTGCTCCTCTGTCGGTTGGATCGATAGGGGAGGACAGGCTATTATCTGTTTGCCCAACCGCCTGGTGGTAACCCTTTGGGGGAGGGATCCCCTTAATTTGGACGGTATGACCGAATAGAGAAAAGCTAGATAAGAAGCGCGTTATATTTAAGGCATAAGGCAAGGGAGGCAAAAAGAACTGCCTCCCCATGCTTCCCCGGACTTCTTTTTGAGTAGAGGCTGGAAAGAGTAATTAGACATTATTAATTAATGCTTCTAACTCTGCTTTGATTTTGTTCAGGGCATTGTTTATTGACAGTTGATTTTCCTCATGCAAAAAGACATCTCCGTCAATCCTACTATTTAGTTCTTTGCGATAATTTGAAAGAAGCCGGCGCACGCTGCCAACGTTTTTTTCATTCTTTATGGCATCGCGAATAAGAGGCGTTATAAAAAAACCGGAACGGATATTGTCAGTTAGGGGATTTTTTAGGTCATACCGCGATATCAATAAACTTCTCATATTGAATTCTATACTGTCCATTACTGCAAATTCATTATTCACGGCAACTTCAAACATTTGCTTATTAAATTCCTCGATGTTCTCGGTATTCATATATACATCCAGTAATTTATCCAAACGGAGATAACTCAAGATTAAATTGTGAAATCCGGAATGATAATCTAACTTATAAGTCAAACTAAACTTATCGTTAATATCCTTCTGCTCTTTCCAATATAGAGAAAGTGTTGCTATCAAAGACAAGGCAAGAATTATTATGATATATTTTTGATATTTCATCAAAATCACTCCCATTTGTTTATACCGTTGATTTATTCTAGCCCTTCATGAAAGAAGGGCTTTTATTGTTACCATAATTAATAATAATATATCATATTATTGTTAATGGCAGTAAAATTAAAATATTCTCGCCAATTGCCAATAACTTCATACCAAATTCTTCCGGTTACCGTATGTGAAGCAGTGGGGCCTCCTGTTCTCACTCTAAAGGTATGATAAGCTAAAATACCTTGACTACCAGTAGTATAGTAATAGGCGCTAGCTGCCTTGTTTATAATACGGTTCCATTTATAAGTAACCGTATGAGGGTTTGTTAGAAATTCTGATGATACTGTGCAGCTGGAAAATACTAAGGATATTGGGATAGCCCAATCACCATAAGGTATAGAGAATGATAAACTTTGTGTTGTATTACTATTAGGTTTTTCCGGTTTAAAATCAGTACCAGGATTAGGAATGCTTTCTTTTTTTATGGTTGCCTTGGTAATTATTATTTTTGTTATAGTTCCTGGGGGTTGTGAAGAGAGGCTGGTGATATCTTTCGTCCACAATCGAGTAATATGATCTGTTTGGCTTCCGTTATTTTGAAATCCAATTGTCTGCATTCTAACTCCTAAATTATTTCTGTAACCAAATTGCACATAGCCGAGGGATTTTATTGAACAGTCTTTACCCATGGGAGAATACTCAATCCTTGTGTTAATATATGGGGAGCTGGTATTATCAAGCAACACCGTGAAAGGATTATCTCTGTCTCCTTCCTCATTAAACTCGAAGATGTTTAGAATAATTTTATCTTTATTAATTACATACAATTCGAAGAATTTGCCATTATCGTTAATAATCTTACCTTCGAAAAAAGGGTAATCAAATTCTTTTAGTTCTGATTTCTTGCCAGAAAATTTATATACTATTGTATTTTTATCTACTTCAATAATAACCTTTCCAGTAACATTATTATTACTAAATTCAATTTCCGACCTTGCATTCTTTCCCATTATTTCCGTTACCCTGACCTCTGTGTCACTGATTCTTTCTTCTGATGAAGTCCCTTCTTGAACCACTCCGTTTAAAGAAATCTTTTGATTTGCATCTATCGAAGAACCTTGACACATTATTATACTTAGCATCAAAATAAATAATAATATAGAATAGTTTTTCAAAATCCATCTCTTCTTTATACCTAATTATGGAACCTGACAGCCATTCTGGAACACCATTACTGAACTAATTACCCTTAAAAAAATCTACATTTTTAAGTCCTCCTTTCTGGCGTTACGTTATAAGTTAAATATAACATATATTATAAATATTTACCATATTAAAGTTGCCATAATATGTATTGCAGTTAAGCTAGATAAATGCCTCTTATTTATTGACGTTATCCTGGATATTTGTTAATATTATTGACAATATATAAGTCACTGAATAGGGAATAGGAGTGAAAAAATGGAAAGGATTATGAAAGAAGGACTTACCTTTGATGATGTTTTACTGATTCCTGCCAGGTCGCAAGTCCACCCCAGGGAAGTCAGCGTGCGGACTAGGGTTACTAAGAGGTTTCACTTAAATATTCCCGTGATGACGGCGGGTATGGATACGGTAACGGAAGCGCGTCTAGCCATTGCTATTGCCAGGGAAGGGGGGCTTGGCATAATACACAAGAACATGAGCATAGAACGGCAGGCTATGGAAGTCGACAAAGTCAAACGTTCCGAACACGGCGTCATTACCAATCCTTTCTTCCTCTCTCCCGAAAGTACAATAAACGATGCTGCCCTTCTGATGGAACGTTACCGCATATCAGGCGTTCCTATTGTTGTTAAAGGAAAGCTGGTAGGTATCCTAACCAACAGAGATCTTCGTTTTGAACAAGACTATACCAAGTTGATTAAGGATGTCATGACGAAGGACAAACTGATAACGGCCCC
>CAZYHL010000097.1:0-7095 GCA_964646795.1 uncultured Syntrophomonadaceae bacterium | reverse complement strand
AAAAGGAAGCATCGCCTGTAAAACGGCAGCCCTGGTACACATGTAGTACCGGGCGATCCAAGCTGACAGCTCTAGCAGCTCCGGCGAAAGAAGAGGAAACTCATCAAGAGGCTTGACTATTTCTTTTACGTTAATCACATCCGCTTCAGCGGCATAACCCAAGACAAAAGCCGTTTCCCGCCGGGGTCCGAAAGGAACCAGAACCCTCATGCCGGGCTGTACTTTTTCCGCCAGCCCGGCAGGTACGGCATAATGGAAAGGTTTGTCCACCGCCTCAGCTGTTATGGCTATTTGCACTTCCAGATACATATTTCGCCTTTCTGTCGTTAGATTAAGGGAATTGCTTTGACTATAATTCTCTAAAAGCTTTTTATTCCCTTTATAAAATCCGACAAAGCCTTTTCAAAGGAGGAAAAAAAACATATAATAGAACATAGATAAATGAGGAGGAAACAAATGCTTCTAAAAGTGAAAAATTATTTCGCGGAAAACCCCAGTTGGCTGAGCCTCTCCCTGCTGTTATTTCTGGCCGGTTTCTTTCTGGCTTTTTATACCTTACAAAAAGTTCCGGATGCTTTCGGCTATTTTAACAGCCAAATTAAAAGCTTGACAGAACTGGGAGATGAGGTTTTCAGCAGTAGTCCTGCCGCAGGCATTTACCTGCTGCTGTCCAACAACATGATCGCCTCCTTCAGTGTCCTCCTGTTCTCTTTTTTTCTTGGCTTGCCGCCGTTAATTGGCCTGATTGGAAACGGCAGTCTCCTGGGGGTCGTTGCCTTTATCCTGTCCGAGCAAGGAATCAAGATTATCCCGTTTTTTATTTTCGGAGTACTGCCTCACGGCATCTTTGAACTGCCGGCCTTCTTTATCAGCGCTTCTCTAGGCCTTAAAATCGGCTATCACATCATCTTTCCCTACCCCGGCTGCGGCAGACTCGAAACCCTCAAGCAGCTCTGGCAGGAAATCGTGCGGATGGTGCCCGCAATTTTTCTGCTGCTGTTAATTGCGGCAGCCGTTGAAGTCCTGCTTACTCCCTACATTATCCAATGGTTCCTGCCTACGGTCAGCGGCTTATAAAATAAATCCGTTTAAATAACCCGGCTTCAGCAGCCGGGTTGATTGTATATTTTTATTATTTCGCCCATGAGAGCTCGGGCGACTTCTTTTTTCTTGGCCATGGGTATGGTTTTGACCTCGCCGTCGGGATAAAGAAGCTCCAGTTGGTTTGTCTCGGCGCCAAAGCCCCGGTCCGGCTGAGAAACATCATTGGCGGCCATCAGGTCAAGCTTTTTGGCGAAGAGTTTTTCCCTGGCATTTTTCAGCAGGTTTTCCGTTTCCGCCGCAAACCCAACCAGGATCTGGTTTGGTTTTTTCATATCTCCTAAGGCTGCGAGGATATCAGGTGTACGCTCTAAAGACAGGGAAAAAAGGTCCGCTCCTTTTTTAATTTTTTGCTCCGAAAAAGAGACGGGCCGGTAATCCGAAACCGCCGCCGCCTTGATGATAATATCCGCTTCGGGAGCAAAAGCTAATACGGCTTCATACATTTCCCGGGCTGTTTCAACAGGGATAAGCTTAACAGCCGCAGGAGCGTCAATTTGGGCAGGACCGCTTATAAGGGTCACTGCCGCCCCATTTTCTGCGGCGGCCTCGGCCAGGGCGTAGCCCATCTTCCCGCTGGAATAATTGCTTAAAAACCTGACCGGATCCAAAGGCTCCCGGGTAGGCCCGGCTGTGACAAGAACCCTTTTCCCCTTCAGCTCCGCTCTGTTTGAACGAGAACGGGCAATCCCGGCAACTATGTCTTTCGGTTCCGCCATTCTGCCGGAGCCGATTTCACCGCAAGCTAACTCTCCCGTTTCCCCTTCAATAATATTAATGCCCTGTTGCTTAAGGCTAGTAATATTTTTTTGCACAACAGCATTATGATACATCCTGTCGTTCATAGCCGGAGCGATATAGACAGGCTTATCACTCCGGGCCAGGAAAAGAGTGGATAAAAGGTCATCAGCCAACCCTAAGGCAAATTTAGCGATGGTGTTGGCCGTGGCCGGAGCCACCACGATTGTATCGGCCCAGTTGGCCAAGCTAATATGCCGGACTTTAAACTCCTGATCCGGCATAAAAAGATCCGTATATACTTGGTTGTTGCTTACAGTTTTAAAGGTAAGGGGGGTAACAAACAGACAGGCATTTTTTGTCATGGCTACACGGACGCTGGCGCCTTCTTTGCCCAGCAACCGGCACAGCTCTACCGCTTTGTAAGCAGCAATGCCTCCAGTCACTCCCAAGAGGATATTTTCTCCCTTGAACACCAATCTCACCTCTCGCTATTTCAGGAAGCTTGCTTTTTTCCTTTCGTAGGTCACGTTACCCTTTTCAATATCCTCCAAGGCCATGGTGACCTCTTTATAAGACTTCTGTTCCTTTTTCTCTTTTTCTATAAGCTCGTTTTTTATCTGCCTTGCTCTTTTGGCAGTAAGGATTACCAGGGTGTATTTGCTGTCTACTAGCCCAGTTAAATTATCAATAGACGGATAAATCACAAGGAAGCCTCCTTAAAATATTTGTTGACCAAAAACCGGTTTCTAGCAGTACGGCACTTTTCGGCATTTATGATAGCGCCGATTTTTGCGACAGCTTCCTCGATTTGGTCATTTACAATCACATAATCATACCATTCCATCTCTTTTATTTCTTCAAGGGCAAAACTCATCCTCTTTTCGATATCTGCCTCATTTTCGGTGTTCCGGTTGATAATCCGTTTTTTCAACTCTTTAAGGGTAGGAGGCAATAAAAAAATAAAAATCCCGGCTGGATAATTCTTTTTAATCTCTCTTGCTCCCTGGGTATCAATCTCCAATATGATATCAATGCCTTTACTTCTTTTTTCCTTGATTAGACCTCCCGGGGTTCCGTATAAATCCCCATATATTTCAGCCCATTCCAAGAAATACCCTTTATCGGCTAGCGTTAAAAAATTATTTCGATCAGTAAAAAAGTAGTTTGTCCCATTTACCTCTCCCTTGCGAGGGTTTCGGGTAGTCACGGAAACGGAAACCTCCAGCTCCGGTTTTTCCTTAAGCAAACAATTGCATACGGTACCCTTTCCAACTCCCGAGGGACCTGAAACTACTATCAGGAATCCCTCCCTCATCTATTCACCCTCTATCTCATAGGCGGAAACACTCTCTTTTGACTGGAGCCGGTGTTTAACGGTTTCAGGCTGAACAGCCGATAAGATAACATGCTCACTGTCGGAAATGATAACAGCCCTAGTTCGCCTACCGTATGTAGCATCAATTAACATTCCCCTGTCCCTGGCTTCTGTAATCAGCCTTTTAATAGGTGCGGATTCAGGGCTGACAATAGCGATTATCCTGTTGGCCGCTACTATATTACCAAAGCCGATATTAATCAACTTGATAGTCAAATCCTTCACAACCTCCTTTATTTATTCTTTTCCTCTCAATACATAGTATAACGGAAACACGGGAAAAAATGCAAGAGACAATTACGCTTGTCCTTACTCTATGTTCTGTACCTGTTCCTTGATTTTTTCAATTTTGTTTTTTATTTCCACTGCCTGTTTCGATATTTCGTATTCATTGGCCTTGCTGCCGATAGTATTGATTTCACGGTGGATTTCCTGGACGATAAAATCTAGCTTCCTGCCTACGGGCTCTTCATCTTCCAGGGTTTTAAGCATCTCTTTAAGATGGCTGTTAATCCGGACCAATTCTTCGTTTATGTCGCTTCTTTCGGCATAAAGCACCACTTCAGCCAAGAGGCGGCTTTCAGCCAAGTCTTCGCTTTGTGTGAATTCAAGTGTGCGATCCAACAAGCGCTTACGGTAACTAGCTATAACCCCGGGGGCTAACCTTTCCACTTCTCGGACATTAGCTTCTATCTCCTGAAGCCATTTCCGGATATCCTCGGTCAATCTTCCCCCCTCGGCTTCCCTGTTCGAGACTAATTCAATCAGAGCATTCCTTAGTGCCGCTTCCAGGCCGGCCCAAACGCCCGACCATATATCCTCTTCCTTTTCAGAGAAAATCACTTCCGGTAAGCCGATTATAGCCGCAACAGTCAGATTGTTTCTTATACCAAGCTCATTCAATTCCTCCGCCGCCGCCAGGTAACTTAAAGCCATTTCCTTGTTGACGCTGACCTTGGGAGCGGCTTCCTTCTTCCTTTCAATACTAATCACCGCATCGACCCTTCCCCGGGTTATATGGTTTTGAATTAGTTTTCTTATCTTTTCTTCCAGAAACATGAGCTCCCGGGGCGCCCGTAAAGCAATATCAAGATAACGGTGATTTACCGTTTTTATCTCGACATTAATAACGTAATCCTCATCCTCCGCCAGGCCTCTGCCGTAACCCGTCATGCTTTTTATCACATGCAATACCTCGCTCTCTATTTAAATTTTACCAGAGAACAGTATTAATGCAACTATTACCTTTGACCGTCCTTGCTTGTTTTTTCCGGACGGCGAAAAAGACGGGAGATTATAGAAGGGATTAAAGCAAACCCGATCACATAAAACCAGTTTTCAGCCTTAAGGGGCACCGTTGAAAATATAGCCCCGAGCAGCGGATTATAGATCACAACAAGAAGCAGGAATGCCGATGATAGAACGGCACCGACTAAATAGATATTGCTGAAAATACCCGGGTTTCTGCCGTTTAACCAGCGGCAGTCAAAAACATAAACAAGTTGGGTTAAAATCAAGGTAGAGAAAGCAATCGTTTGAGCAAAAGGCAGGGAATCCTTTTTGAGAGAGGCTGCAAGGAAGGCTATTACTGTCACTATGCCGATATAGGCGCCGTGCGTCAATATTTTTTGCCATACCCCGCCGGAAAAAATACTCTCGCCGGGGGCACGGGGTTTCCGCTCCATAACCCCCTTGTCGGCCGGATCAACACCGAGGGCCATGGCCGGCAGCCCGTCGGTAACCAGGTTTACCCATAATATTTGGATCGGTTTCAAGGGCAGCGGCAACCCTAAGGCCATGGCCAACAGCATGGTAAATATTTCCCCCACGTTGCAGGTAAGCAAGAAAAGGATGAACTTGCGGATATTATCATAAATGTTCCTTCCTTCTTCCACAGCGGCCACAATCGTGCCGTAATTGTCATCTCCGATAATCAAGTCGGCTGCTTCTTTTGTTACGTCAGTACCGGCAATGCCCATGGCTATCCCAATATCCGCCTCTTTGATTGCCGGGGCATCATTAACTCCGTCTCCCGTCATGGCCACCACATGGCCGTTACGTTTGAAAGCCCTTACTAGCTTGAGTTTGTGTGCCGGCGCTACTCTGGCAAAAACATATGTATCCTCTATCCTGGCAGCCAACTCTTTTTCGTCCATGGCATCTATTTCTTCGCCGGTTAAAACCTTGCCCTGCGGCGGCGCCAGGCCTATTTTTTTAGCTATCGCCATTGCGGTAACCCTATGATCGCCGGTAATCATTACCGTCTTAATGCCCGCTGAACGGCTGCGAAATATTTCCCCGGCAATTTCCCGGCGGGGCGGGTCTTGCAGGCCTAAAACACCCAAATAAATCAGATCTCCGGCAGGCTCCTTTGCCAACGGATAGCTTTCCGGCAGCTCTTTCCAGGCAACGGCGATCGTCCGCAGTCCCTGGGCCGCCATGAGCTCCACCTTGACATTTACCTGCTCCCGGCCTTTGGTCGTAAAGGGCCTGGCGGATTTGCCGTTAAAAACATAAGCACAACGCTTTATGATTTCGTCAGGAGCCCCTTTAACGTAAGCATGTTTTTTGCCGGCGTCATCCTGGCAAATTACGGTCATTCTTTTTTTTACGGAATCAAAAGGGAATTCCTTAATCCTCTGCATCTTGGCCGCATCCTTATCCTGCCAGGCTCCGCCCCTGATCGCCGCCATGAGCAGAGCTTTCTCCGTCGGATTTCCTTTAACATTAAAAATCTTTTGTTCGCCGCCGCTGCGCCACAACGGCTTTACCGGCATTCCTTTCCTTTCCAGCAAAGCATTATTGCAGAGGGCCGCTCCTTTAAGAGTATTGTACAAAGACGGGTAGTCCGAGGTCTTTATCTTTCTTTCCTGCCCGGCTAGAATAAAATCCCCTGCCAGAGGCGTTTGCCCGGCAACAAGATTAAAGCAGCCGTCATTGGTTACAACTTGCTGCACTGTCATTTTATTTTCCGTCAAAGTACCGGTTTTATCCGAACAGATAACAGTAGCGCAACCCAGGGTCTCCACAGCAGGCAGTTTCCTGACTATGGCTTTTCTGGCAATCATTCTTTGCACACCTATTGCCAGGGAAATGGTGACAATTGCCGGCAGTCCTTCCGGAATAGCCGCAACGGCAAGGCTTATCCCGGCCATCAGCATTTTGTAAGGGGAAATGCCCCGGTAAACACCCAGAAAAAATACCAGGACGCAAACCATTAAGCAGCCGGCCACTATTAGTTTCCCAAGCTGGCTCAGCCTTCGCTGCAAGGGAGTTTCGCCGCTATCGGCTTCCTGAAGCATGCCGGCGATCTTGCCCATTTCTGTTTTCATGCCCGTAGCCGTTACTATCCCCTTGCCCCGCCCGGCAACCACAAGGGTACCCATGAAAGCCATGTTTGTTAAATCGCCCAAATTAGCTTTAAAACGTTTCAAATCCGCCTCACTTTTCTCCACGGGAACAGATTCTCCCGTCAGGGAAGATTCGTCAATACTTAAACTCCCGGTCCATAACAAACGTATATCCGCCGGGACTCTGTCGCCTGCCTCAAGGGAAACGATATCACCCGGCACGATTTCTACCGCTGGCAGGATTACAGACTTACCGTCACGAATTACTCTGGCCGTAGGTGCCGCAAGCATTTTTAACGCGGCCAAAGAGCGCTCAGCTCTGAACTCCTGCAAAAAACCCAGGACAGTATTTAAAACAACAATAATAATAATGGTTATGGCATCGCTGTATTCGCCCATCAGGCCGGACAACAAGGTTGCCCCCAGAAGGACTAAAACCATGAAATCCTTGAATTGTGCCAGAAATATAGCAGTCATAAATATTTTCTTTTTTTGGGTTAAATCGTTGGGGCCTATGCTTTTGTACAA